>JBEDKY010000379.1:0-3967 GCA_041171905.1 Pseudomonadota bacterium | reverse complement strand
GTAACGCTCACAGGCTGTGATGCTTCGCTTCCATTGTCCAAGCGGATGACCACACGACCACTGTAGCGCCCCTCGGATGCATCCTCCGCGACCACGAGGTTCAGTGTTCGACCTGCAACCGCAGACGTCCGCAAAGCCTCACTGGATGACTGGAACTCGATGCTCCGAACACGACCGGCCGCCGAGATGGAATCCGACAAAGGAACAGAAACCTTTACGCTTCCGCCGCGCTGAAGTGTCAGTGGTTCAATTTGTTTTGAAAAGACTTCGATTCTCACCGCAGCCTGCAGGTTGTTACCCTCATCGGAGGAGCGCGCGGCTGCGAGTGGCCGAGCCGTCAGAGCTTCGGACTCTGAGCGCGCCGATTGAGACGGCCGCTCGCTGGCAAGTGAAGGGCCCTGTTGCTGTTGGCCACACGCATTCAGCGCGGACGCTGAAAGACCTAAAAAGCCCGACGTATATGCGATGTGCAACAGACTCCGAACAACTTGCATCCGGCAGGTCCTCCCTAATGTATGCATCGCATCGGAATAATAAAAAAAATAGTTTAGAATAATTGAAATACCAACCCCGCAACCCTGCTTGACCTAAGCTCAACATACAGTCACAATTGGGAAAAATTCGGAGAATAAAATATGAGTCGGTGCCGCTTGCAGAAGATCGTCCTGCCGCTTCTCCTCGGAAGCACTCTTTTTCCGAATCTTACCGGAAATTTAGCACTGGCAAACCCGCAAAACCAAACGCCGTCCAAGGGCGATCCCAACAAGACTGCTGCAGCACCCAAAACGGAATCCCCGGCTGAGACTCTTGAATTGCGAAACAAGAAATTTCAGGCGCTGGAATCATTCAGCCGTGTTCTCAATCACCTTGAGACAATGTACGTCGACGAGAAAGCGGTTTCCAGCGAGGCACTCATTGAGCGTGCCCTCAAGGGCATGGTCGCATCGCTGGACCCCCACACATCTTATTTACCGGCCCAGCAGTTACGCGAACTGACGAACGACACTTCGGGAAAGTTCGGCGGGATTGGCGTGGTGCTGACACAGCAAAACGGCCGACTCGAAATCATCGAGGTTGTTCCTGACACTCCGGCAGCGAAGGCAAAACTTCAGCCCGGCGACACAATTCTTTCCGTCGACGGCGTGGTCATCACTAAAAGTAATATTGAAGAAGTTCTCAACAAACTGCGCGGTCTGCCAGGTTCGTCTGTTCGACTCGAAGTTCAGCCCGCGGCGGAAACCAACGCAGGCAAAAGCGTGCGTCCAAAGCCTCGGAATTTACAAATCGTGCGCGAAATTATCAAAAGCACGAGCGTTGCACACCACAACCTGTTCGGCGGATATGCGTACATCAGAGTGGGTGTTTTTCAGGAAGACACAAGCGATCAAGTTGATAAAATTCTCCGCCAGTATGAAGCCGAGAACAAAGGCAAACTGCAGGGGCTGATTCTCGACTTGCGCAGCAATCCCGGTGGACTTCTCGATCAGGCGGTTCGTCTGACAGATTTATTTTTGGACTCCGGAATCATCGTTTCCACAATTGGCCGTGACCGAGCTCGGCAGGAAGTTGAATATGCCAGCAAGCGACAAACTCATCCCTACATGCCCATGGTTGTTTTGGTGAATGAAGCTTCCGCAAGTGCATCTGAGATCGTTGCCGGAGCGCTTCAGGATCACAACCGAGCATTGATTGTGGGTATGCCGACTTTCGGCAAAGGCAGCGTGCAGTCGATAATTCCTCTGCCCAACGGGGCTGGATTGAAAATGACGGTTGCTCGTTATTACACTCCAAACGGTAGGAGTATTCAGGCTAAAGGAATCACTCCGGACGTCACTCTTCCTGCCAGCCCCAACGCCCGTACCGCCGCCAAGGCGAATCCTTCGTCTACAAGTGACGTCCTCAAAGATGAAGATGCTCAGCAGAATTCGAACAGAGGGGGACGCAAGGAAGTTGATCTTGAAGGGCACATCGAAGGAACCGACTTGACGACGACTCAGCCGAATTTTGGATTTTCGACAGACATCGACAAGTGGCCTGCAAACCTTAAGAACGATTATCAATTGAAGATGGGCTACACTTATCTACGCAGTTGGGCGCGCTTCGCACAAAATTAACAGCGCCTCTACGAGTCGGATTCATCCGAGAAGGCGCTCACTCCTCCTCACTCACAACTGGCTGTGAATCGTTGCGTGGACGAGGTCCGCCACCTTGCGCTTCGTTGCGAGGACGAGGTCCGCCACCTTGCGATTCGCTACGTGGACGAGGTCCGCCACCTTGCGATTCGTTGCGCGGACGAGGTCCACCGCCTTGCGCTTCGTTGCGCGGACGAGGTCCGCCACCTTGCGATTCGTTGCGTGGACGAGGACCACCGCCGCCTTGAGACTCATTGCGCTGACGAGGACCACCGCCACCTTGAGCTTCATTGCGTGGACGAGGTCCGCCACCACCTTGGGCTTCGTTGCGCGGACGCTGTTCACCACTTCCCTGAGCTTCATTGCGTGGACGAGGTGCGCCGCCAACCTGAGCGTCGTTACGTGGACGTGGTCCAGCGCCACCTTGAGCTTCATTGCGCGACCGCTGTTCTCCGCTGCCGCTCTGCTGTTGAGCTGCGCCGGCCGGCCGTCTGTCTTTTTTGTCGGAACGCTCGCGCTTTTCGATGCGCTCCTTGTGGCGCTGCGCCTTCAACAAGCGTTCAATTTTCTCGCTGGTGTCACGTCCCGGTTTTTGCTCTCGCGGTGACCTGTAGTCCGGGTCGGCAAGTGGAATTTGCCGGCTTTGCGGACGCAGGTTTGCAGATTCGTCAACATCTGCGGGTTCGGATTTCGCTGGTGTATTGAGAATATTCCGTTCCAGCCAGCCCAGCTCCACTTTGAGGGTATCCGCTGAACTGTGGGAGGTTTGTAGAATCACATCTGCAGCTTCGTAACTCGAGCGCCGCTCTTCCAAGAGTTTCTCGAGCCGCTGAATGAGTTGTTCTTTTGTTTCACAGTCGGCGAGCAACGGTCTGCTGGCTTTGTGCGGCCAGAGCCGATCTGCAACGACTTCGACGGGAGCACTCAGAAACACGATACAACCAAGCTCGCGAGCGAGCGCCATCGAGCGGGGACTGGTCAAAGTGCCGCCACCGAGAGCGATTGTACAGCGTTGCCTGCGTAAAAGGCGCTCAAGGCATTGAGCCTCCAGCTCCCTGAAGGCCTGTTCACCATCCTGCTGAAAAATCTCGCTCACCGACTTTCCAGCAAGCTTTTCAACATAGGTGTCCAATTCGACGAATTCTGTGCGCGACATTTGTGCATAGGCTTTGCCGAAAGTGGATTTTCCCACACCGGGCAGTCCGGTCATCAGAATGTTCCTAAATCGCCGCTGCCCGAACGCATTCATCTCAGGTCCTTTCGATTGCCTACCGTAAAAGGGGCTGTTAGAACTTTCTATCTGTTTCCAACCCTCTTTTCCAGCATGAGGTCATAGACGATGCCTGCGGCAGATAGCAAACGAATTGCTCTAGATTGGACAAAAGCCCACGATGTCGTTCCGCTTGAAAGACAACTGAACGAATCTATGCCGCAGATTGTGAGCGCAAAAAAATCGCTTGCCGGAGGGTCCGGCAAGGGTTCAGACTTCATGGGTTGGGTTCACTGGGTTGAAGATCATGCACCAAAATTACTGACCGAAGTCAAAACTCTTTCGGAGCGGATCGCTTCGCACTCCGATGCCCTTGTGGTGATCGGAATCGGCGGCAGCCTTCTTGGCACGAAAGCAGTTTACGAGGCGCTGTCGCACTCATTTGCGCTCGCAAATCCTGCGCAATTTCAGCGCCGCCCTCTTTTGCTCTGGGCCGGACATCATGTTGCCACCGACGAGCTGAGTGAATTGCTCGATTTGCTCGATCAGTTTTCACCCAGCATTTTGGTCGTTTCAAAATCAGGAACGACAACCGAACCCGCCCTGGCTTTCCGCGTGTTGAAGC
>JBEDKY010000378.1:0-6570 GCA_041171905.1 Pseudomonadota bacterium | reverse complement strand
CCTTTCCGAGGGAGGCTTTCGTTTCTGCGTGGCCGCAATTGGCCGCACGTTGATCCTGACTACAAAAAAACCCGCTCATTGAGCGGGTCTCTCGAAGTTTTGGCGGAGAGAGAGGGATTCGCCTGTTCGCTTCCCAAGTTTCGAATGAAGCAAAGTTTTTCAATCACCATAACTAAATTTCAACAGTGCCACTTCCACTGAGTTCTACCGAGTCTCACTGAATTCCACTCTGCCGTGTAGCGAATGTAGCAAAGCGAAAAAAGCGAATTTTCAAAATGGTGTGATTTACTTCATTCGCGGCGATGAGGTTGCAGACGCTTATTAGTTTTAGACCGTTCTGATCGGTCTATTTTTTCAAATTCAAAGGCGGGAATACAGCGGAAGAAATTGAATATTTCTATTGATTTCGCAACGGTTCGTATCTTGAAGACAGAGTCCCTGACCACCATAAGTGTCAAGATAAAGGTGCAGACTTCTTAGCCGACCGGAAGCCCCTGATTTGACTTCGACTGGGATGACTTTTCCTTCTCTCGATAAAAGATAGTCAACTTCAGCCGACGAACCGTGAGCGTGTCGTTTCCAGTAGAACAACTGTCCACCCTCCGATGCACCAAGGCTGCCTGCAAGTAGTTCTTGGCCTACAAACTGCTCGGAGAGACGACCCTCGTATGTTTCAACAAGATCATCTGCCATGAGAAGATCTTTCACGTTGACTCCTGCAAGTGCTTGACCCAAGCCAATATCAAGAAAGACAAGTTTGAAGGTTTTGTCATCAGTCTCAGTAGCAAGTGGTGGTTTGCCGGCGCTCGACGCACGAACAAGACTCACAAGTTGAGCTTGTGAAAGAAGATGAATGGACTGTTTGGTTCGTTTGATAGCATCTCCATGTCCGAGAGCAGTGTATGATATCTGTTTGCCGACAAACGAAAACGTATTGGACAAAACCTCGCCGACATTTGTTATCTGTGCGTCTCCTTTTGTATATTTTCTCACGTCGGTCAAATAGGTTTGAACGATGTCAGTTTGAATTTCCCGCACATTGAAAAAGTTTCGTGTTTTTTGAAATTCTGCAACACAGGCCGGCATGCCACCAACGATGAAGTACTCGCGAAGGGCCTCCCTCAATGCATCATGTATTGCCGCTGGAACTTGAGACATTTTGCTCTCAAATTCGAGTGCGGGTCGTTGTTGATTTAGACCTGAACGTCCGGTGGCAATCAGGAATTCCTCAAAAGACATTGGTCTCACATACGTGAACGACAAACGTCCGACTGGCGTTGAAACCCGTTGCAGAGCGAACTCAAGTAAACTGCCGGCGGCAATAACATGCAATTTTGGTGTGTCTTCATAAAGGTATCGGAGGAAAGTGATCGCTTGCGGACACTCCTGAATTTCATCAAAAAAAAGCAACGTCTGCCCAGCGTTGATATCTGTTCCGAGAAGAGTTCCGATTTGTGGAAGAAGCGTCCGCGGAGAAAGATCACCAGCTTTTTCAAAAAGAGCACGCAATCGCGGGAGTCGCTCAAAGTTCAATTCGCACAACGTAAGTTTTGCAGTGGCTGCGAGTCGGCGGACGAGAGCTGTTTTTCCAACCTGTCTTGCACCACGTAAAACGAGCGGCTTGCGTTCCTGTTGCTCAGCCCAGTGCTGCAGTTGCTTGTCCGCCTTACGGGGTAGATATTCCATGTTAAGTATCCATAGTTATTGGTTTTAAAGTATTATAGGCACAGATTAGTCCTTTTAGGAGAATAAATAAAGTCAATTTTTGATCTCGTAGGGCAGAAAAGAACCGATAATTGGATAAATTGCTGAATTGCTGGAGACGGGTTTCAAGTCTTCGCCCACCTTGGCATTCAGGAGTTCCCTTGAAATGATCTCATGTGCGCCAAAGAGGGTTCGGAATTTGATACCTGTCAAAGTCCTATTTTTTTTAAGACTTCTGCTGCTATTTGGAGAAATGCCGAGCGCAATGACTCGGTTTTTATGACACATTAACTTAAGGTACAGTGCAGATGACTGATTTCGGTTCGGAAAAAATTAAGATCGTCCTGAAGACTTTGTTGAAGAATCAAAAGAAAACTTTCGAGCAGCTTGCAGACCACTTGGACTGTTCCGTTCCGACAGTGAAGCGGATTCTCGGCAAGGAAGACCTATCTTTGACCCGTTTATTAAGAATATGTGAATTCTTGGATATCTCGTTAACTGATATCGAGACACTGACCAAGGAAATGAAGACTGAGAAATTCAAACTGACTATTGAGCAGAGTGACTTTCTACTATCAAATCTCGGTCATTTTGCATTTTTTATGGGTCTTTGCTCAACGGATCAGTCTGCCGAAGACATAGCCAACAAGAATAAACTTAATCGACCATCGCTCGAAAAGTATCTGCTCGATCTGGAAAATCTTGGTTTAATCCGGGTCAACGGTCTGGATGCACGTCCCACGACGAGTGGGACACCAGAACTCGGTGCTCAATTGGCATCACACTTTTACGAGGGCATGATCGGAAACGTTTGTAAGTTCTACACAGAATGGATTCGCGTAGTGGAAGAAAAACGGAGCAAAAGTCAGAAACAATTGCCAAGCTGTGTGTTTTCTACGCTTGGTGTTGAATTATCACAGGAGAGTTTCTTAGAATGGCAGAGAGATCAGTCTTTGCGTCTTGAAGAACTTGAGCGCAGAAGTTCTTTTGAGAAAAAAGCATATCCAAAAGATCAGCTCAGACAGGTCGTCATCACAAGTGCCTCCGCCGCTACGAAACATGATGAGCCGCTGCTCGAAATTCTCGCAGACAATTGGGGCTCGATTCCGAATATCCGCTGATGGTATGCTTGCAGAGCGAAAGCAGCGGTTCGTAAAAATAGCACGCCGCAGTCATTTTACATTGACGTTTGTCCTATTGGCCCGCTATATGTTTCATCGTTTACGAGTGGTGTTTGGAAGATAAAATGCCCCCTCTCGTTTTTGCGCTCTTACATCTGGAGCATGTATTGTGTCGGTTCTGCGTTTTCATGCTGCCATGTTTCTGTCCTCTCTAGCTGCATGTGCTCATGCGAGGCCGGAGTCCTCCTCGTTCTCTGCGGATCTTATCGCACCTCAAGATTCTACTTGCGCCATATCGGATTCTGAGCGTGAGGCCCTGTTGGCGAGCGACTACAGGAGTTTTGATCAGTCACTTCCCAACGGTGGCTGGAGAAAATACGACAAGTGTCATTCCTTGATTCGTGAACTCATTGATGCCTATGTGGTTCGTCACCAGAATACGCTTGAGAAATGGCAAAAAAACGTTCTCGTATGGCACAGCGGACAAATTAGCGCGATGGCAAACGAGACTTCCGATGCTATTACGAAAATGAACCAAACACTAAAACCCGACGAGAAACCAACAGACGCATTTTTATGGAACCCTTACGTCAAGGCGACCGTTGCGTTTTTGCTGAAGAATAGGGTTTCCCTCATTCAGGAGCGAAGCGCATTGGCACGCGGCGACAGCCCCTACAATCGCTTGAATCTTAGAATAGTCGATTCGTTTATTCGGTGTTTCGAAAGTTCTTACGAGAAAGCATACTCGTCCAATTGCACGCCGCCTGAGACCAACGTTGATAGAATACGCTCTCTCGCAAGCCCGCTCGATTTGAATAAACCGGCGAACGACGATCCGTTCAGTCTGGCAAATTTTTTCAAGGGCAAGAAAATCATTTTGATTGGGGAAGTTCATGGAACAAACAACGTGCCTGAGTTGTTTGGTGACATGGTTTCTGCAGTGGTAGACAACAATTCAAAAACACTTGTCGCGCTTGAACTACCTCAAAGCGCCCAAGCGAATATCGACGTGTTTCTAAAAACTGGCAACGACGATGTACTTAGAAACGAGCCATTCTTTGCGCAAGGACTTCGTGATGGTCGTAGTAGTCAAGCAATGGTGGCTCTTCTGCGCAGACTTTCGAAAATGCCGAACACAAAAGTCCTCTGTATAGACGTGGATCATCCTGCTAGTTCGAGTCAAGAGCGAGATACAGGTATGGCCGTGGCCATTAATGCAAATCGGGTTGGCTTCGACCGTACCCTTGTGTTGACAGGAAACATTCACAGCCGAACATCAGTCGGCACACCGTGGGACGAAAACTTCCGCCCAATGGGCTACGAACTCAAGACATTGGCAAAAGATCTTGGAACATATGACCTGCTGAACATTCTTGTGCGTTATGGCAAACTAGACTCTTGGCACTGTGAAGCTGGATCAGGACAGCAGGAGTGCAAGATTTGGCGCGGAAAGCATCTTTCCACAGATTACTCTAATGCAGTTGGGTACGAACAATATTTTCTTCTAGAAAATCCCGATGTGGATAGCCATAACGCAACAATTTTTCTGCGTTCAGCAACACCATCGCTTCCATTTCTACCCTATGGAATTGATTTGTGACTCATGCGAATACTCGTAACTGGTGCAAGTGGCTACATTGGTCTTCACATCCTTCGTGAGCTGCTTGGCGACGGGCAGATGGTGACTGCCGTCGTTCGCTCACCTGCATAGCTAGGCCCCTTTGCTCATATGCCCGGGTTGACAATCGTAACGGCGGGCTTGGAAGAGCGAAAATGCATTACCCAGGCCCTTGAGGGGCAGGACGTCTGCGTGCACGCCGCACTACTGTGGGGCGAGATTGGTACGGAGTTGGAGATGCGTGATACTGCGGTCGCCGCGCAGTTGTTTGACGACGCTGGGCGAGCCGGTGTCCGACGTTGTATGTTCATATCATCGGCCGCAGTGCATCGTCCGTTCGCGCTCGAGATGAGTGAGGAGGATCGTCTAACGACGACGGACTATTATGGTGCCACCAAGGCCGCCGGCGAGATTTTTCTTCGTGCAGCGTGTGCAACCCACAGTATCAAGGGCGTCGTCATCCGACCGGGGCCGGTTGTTGGTCCGCCAGCGTTTGCGGGAGCGTCGTTTCGTAGCGACCAATGTATTGCGAACATGGTGACCGCCGCGATTCAAGCGCGTCCTGTTGAGGTGCCAAGCGGAGATGGGCGTCAGTTCTGTGATGTGGCGGTGCTAGCGAAGCTCACACGCGTGCTTGCGTGTCTTGAGAATCCTGAATCAACTTATGTTTGCGTTGATTCCGAGGTACTGACTTGGGAGTGGATTGCGCGACAGATTGTCGCCTGCGTGAACTCGACGAGCGAAGTACGGATCGTTCCGTCGAAGCAGGAGCCGATACCTCGTTTTCTCACTCAGCGAATCGCTCAACTCCTTGGTGGCTCCATGGACTCCCGCGATGCACTGGTGGCCCATATCCAAACTCTCGTGCAAGCCTTGCGATAATGGTGAATTAAAAAACGCGATGCCCTTGGTCAGATTGCATGAACCGCCCGAGCCGGGGGTGTACGTGTTTTGTTGATGAGAGAACAGGCCGCTCTCTTTTGAACTAGAGCAAGACTCAGCCCTCATTCTTCGGGGCCAAGTAATCACCTGTAATCACGGCGACATTTTATTTTGTGTCTCATTCTGAAACACCACACCCCCTGAAAACCCACGGTTTTTGTGTTCCAATTTTGGACACTTCACAGATCGAAAATGTGAACTCAAAGTCCTCGTTGGCTTGAGCCCTTGTTGCGGCAAAGAGCCATCACCCACGCTTCGGGAGACGACGATGAATCCAGTTTTGCAATCGCCATTTCAGGCCAAGAATCCTCCGCTCAGGTCGCTCACGCTCCCCTCGCTGCGCGGCCTCTTCGAGTCCTTGCTTTCCGCTGCGCCACTCGGGGTCCCGAACGCTGTCGCGTTCGCCCCTCTTGGCTACGCCGTTCGTTTTCGTCCGACCCTCTTCGCTTGCGCGAATCGACTCGTCCAAAAACTCACCACACACTACGCCACCCTGTTTATGAATCCATGGCATGGAGTTCCAATTTCAAGGGGGTTCGAAAATCAGCATTACCAAGCACCAATTTGCATTGGAAGTTCTATAGAAACTCCATTGGAACATTGGATTTTTCCAATGCTGTCAATTTCGCGCACGTTTCAACGGCAGAAGATCGCTCATCAAAAAACCATTGGAGTGTATTGGAAGACGACCAACTCAATTGATCAAAAAATTGAGCTGACGATGGACTCACACTGACGGCCATAAAGTGCTGTTTTCTGTCACTCGCAACGGAAGACTGGAATGTTGTCTCAAGGTTCATTAAGGTCCTGTTCATGCCGCGCTGAATTGTTTCAATTGCGCGGCGATTTGTTCATTGAAAGTGACATAACCAAGGATGAGCTCGCACGATTTTTGAATGTGAGCAGAAGTCTCATTGATCGCCTTTTGGCGACAGATGGTCTTCCGCATTTGAAGATTGGGCGATCGGTTCGGTTCATGGTGAGTGACGTCTTGAAGTGGCTCGGGCGGAAAGGAATGCTCGCATGACAAGACGATTCAATCACAAAATGTTTAATGGAAAAGCGCGCGTCTATCGTTCTGTTGCCGGTACCGTTGGAATCCAGCGGTTGTGGGTCTGGGATGCGGAGAAAAATGAATACACGGCTCCTGAAAAGGGCAAGCTCTATGAGGCTCGCCGTTGGGAA
>JBEDKY010000377.1:0-2651 GCA_041171905.1 Pseudomonadota bacterium | reverse complement strand
GGTATCGGCAAGCTGCGGTATGGCCTTGACGAAACTGCCCGCTTCAATGTGCCTGACGCCCGCATCCATCAGACCGCAGATGAGGTCGTGTTTCACCTGCAACGGGAGAATTTGTTTCTCGCTTTGCAGGCCGTCGCGCGGACTGACTTCCCAGTACCTGAGTGGGGCGGATGAAAAATCGAATTCGCCCAAAGGGGCAGACTGCGCCTGCGCACGTTGTTCATTCTGTGTCATTGAATCACCCCCGCAGTGCGAAGTTCAGTCAGCGTTGATTCCGAATATCCCAGCAAATCAGTCAGCACCGCGTGCGTGTGTTCGCCGACCCTCGGCGGTGGGCTGAACGTGTCTTCGCCGGCGGCAGAGAGCTTCACCGGATTGCCCGCCTGACGCACACTACGACCGCTCACATGCGGAACGTCGACAATCATTTTGCGGGCGTGCAGATGCGGATCGTTGAGCACCGCATGAACGTCGTTGACGGGCGCACAGGGCACTCCGGCCGGACGCAAAATTGCCAGCCACTCTTCACACGAGCGCTCGCGCAGCGCGTCACTGAGCGCGCGGGTGATAATGTCTCTGTTTTTCCAACGGCCGGGCTGTTCGGCATTCTCGGCCGTGTCGAGCTCAGTCAAACCCATAGTCTCAATAAAAGTCTTCCACAGTTCATTTGTGATGATGGCGATGATGATGTGCTTGTCGCGGGTCGGAAAAGAATCGTAGGGAACATGAACAAAGTGAGCATTGCCGTTGGCCTTTGGCGCCTCGCCCGACAATGCGGTCATGGTTGCCATGTAATTCAAAAGGCTCACTTGAGCGTCCTGCATGGAAATATCTACATGCTGTCCGCTGCCGCTGCGCACTCTGGCCTGCAGCGCTGTGAGAATACCAATGGTTGCCATCAAACCGCCGCCCAAGTCACCAATCGGGATTCCCGACCGCAACGGATGAAGGCCATCGCCTGTGAGAGTCATTCCGCCGCCTGTGGCCTGCGCCACCATATCGAAACTCGTGCAATCACGATTCGGGCCTGTTTCACCAAAGCCCGTCACGCTGCAGGTGATGATGCGCGGGTTGATTTCTTTGAGCCTGTCAAAATGAAGCCCGAGCTTTTCGCCGACTCCGACACGAAAATTGTAAACAACCACATCCGAACAGCGAACAAGGTCATGAAAAATCTTCTGCGCAGCGGGTAATTTCAAATCCAGCGCCAGACTTTTTTTGTTGCGTCCGAGCGTCAGAAAGTAAGCCCCCATGCCGTCGATGCTGTGCTGCTTGTCTTTCTCCAGAAGGCGGCGGGTGCCCTCGCCGCCGTGCGGCGGTTCAATCTTGATAACCTCGGCCCCCAAATCAGCCAGCATCATGGTGGCGTATGGGCCACTGAGCATATGGGTAAAATCCAAAATACGAATTCCATTCAGCGCACTGCTCACAGCGACTCCTTCGCACGCGGCGTTGAGACAAGTTCGATTGCAGCCTGAAGGCCAATCACCTCGGCGTATTTACTTTGCATGTCGAGCAAATTGGCCCGGTGCGCTTCTGACGATCGGTCGCCCACACACTCCTCGACGACAAACGGACGCAGGCCGTTTTGCAGCGCATCAACGACAGTTGCGCGCACGCATCCGCTCGTTGTACATCCAGCAACAACCAGAGTGTCACATTGCGCATCCCGCAAAGCATCAATCAGCGATGTTCCAAAAAATGCGCTCGGATATTGTTTGATGATTTCCAGATCGGTCGGCAGCTGCTGGCCGCCGCGCAGATGCGCCATGGTTCCCGCGTAAAACGAGCCGTGCGCAAGCATCTTCAGAGCAGGCACTTTTTCTACAAATACGCCACCATCTGCAGCCTCGGGATGATGGTATTCAACACGTGTCCAGACAACCGGCCAGCCACGCTCACGGAACACTGCAATCAGCGGTGGAAGAGCTTGCGAGGCCTGCACGACCGCAGGTGCATAAAAAGGCGAATCGGGTTGCGCATAGGCTTCGATGAAATCAATCACCAGCAAGGCCGCCTTGCTGCCAAAGCGGATGCGATGATCAAAGACACCCTGATATCCCGCGTGAATTTCACCCATGAACTGCAACTTCCGCGTCAGTGTTTGCGCATTAGAATGCCGCAACCATCCACCTGATCACGGATTCCCTGATTGCGCAGCGCATACCACCATGTAGCAGCATTAATTGCGATGACCGGTTTGCCCAGCCAGCGTTCAGCTTCATCCGCAAGCCTGAGCATGCTGAGATTGGTGCCCACCTGAACAATCGCCTCACAGTCGGCGACGTTGAGCTCAACAAGCGCCTTGCGCAATTGCTCGTCGCCCACCTGAGCAATCGACACCGCGGTCGGACAACGCAATCCCTTGAGCGCAACAACTTCGACACCGATGTCGGCAAAAAACTTGCGCACGTTCACGTCACCGATCGGCTGATAGGGCGTAAGAACGGCGATCTTTTTGACCTTCAAAACATCAAGCGCCGCCATGCACGAGCGCGCACCCGAGACCACCTTGAGTCCTGAGTAATTTTCCAGACGCTCGACAAAACGTTTGTTGCCATCGAGTCCATCCCAGAAAGTTTCAAGGCTCATGCCCATGACAAGCGAATTGACCTCGGCCGTTTTGACGAGATCGATGGCGCGAAGAATTT
>JBEDKY010000376.1:0-2683 GCA_041171905.1 Pseudomonadota bacterium | reverse complement strand
TGAGTTGTGGGCCAAAGGACTCCGTCGAGGACAACGAAACTCCGACGGGTCAAAACAACAATGGTAACTCGCGCTCACGGCTGACCGGCGGAAATGGCAACGGAAGCACAAGTGGTGTCAGCTACTGCCGGGTTCCACTCGACATGGGGACTGTCGTGGACCCGCGCAGATCGGGCCTGACGCAAACTGTCCTGACAACACAAATCGACAACCGCTGCACGGCATACCAAGAGGTCCGCCTTTCAATTAGGGCAAAACAGCGCCTCACTCTGAGCGGAAAATTTGTCTGCCGGTCGGGAGTTCAGTTCAATGAGCAGGTTTGCACCGGCATGACTCAGGATGTGCTCAACACACAGAAGAATGCTGTAGTGATCCCCGTGATCGCCGATGAATCGTGGCGCCCAAGTGATGTCGAAGCGACGGTCGAGTTCCTGTGAAACGAACAACCTGATGCGAAGGTCATCATTTTGGCTCTTTGCAAAGCCTCACTGGAGGGCGAAGATCGAGTCGCTGCGGAGGCGCAAGTGTGAGAGATTTACAAACATATTTAAAGAATTATTTTAATAAAATTTCCATCTACAATTTTCTTCCGGTGCTGCTGCTCTGCACCAGCACGATCCTTTTTGTACTGTTCATGCTCGGCCTCCAGCGCAGCTATGACATCAACGCACAAATCGAGCGGATGAAAAATGAAAAAGTCCTGATACTCCTCCAGGAATGGCAGGCAACGCCCTATCACTGCAAAACTCCGAAAGATGTTCTCGAGGACTGCATGCCTCTGCAGGCCACAAAAACCACGGTCACGCTGCCGCGGACAACGAATATGTTCACAGGCCTCGAGGATGAATTCAAAAAAAACGGTCAGACGCTGTTGCCCAACTCTGCAAGACTCGTCTACCGATTCAAAATACCTGACATCGACTGGATCAACAGCATCAGCAAGCATGCGACGTATCTGAGTCTTGTCGTCCCAAGAACGTATCAGTCAACGCTGCGCATCTACACAAACCAGGACAACAAGCAAATACACGCGGGCAACGGAACAAATGCGATCAGCACCTTCGCAATCACCGATATTCTTGCCAGCGGCTCGGTCAGCCTCGATTACAATGCAAATAAATATTCCTTCCCGAGTGCCTTCGGCCCTATCACCCTGCCCGTGGCACTGATGGTGAGCGGCAACACAACCGCATACACCGGATTGCTGCAGAAGCTCGTCGACTCTGCAATCCCGCTGACTCTGTTGTCACTGACACTGCCCGTCCTCGTCGCCGCTATGGCCGTCATTCTGGACAGCAGCAAAATCCTATTCCACATCAGCATATTTGCGTTTCTCAAGGGCATAAAAGCATTCGTCACCTACTCCATTTCGACATTCCAAGGCGTGAAGATCAGCATGCTGGGGCTGACGTTGAACGTGAATCAACTGAGAATCCTGACCGCATTCATCCTGCTGGTTGTGCTCTTCTGGCAGGCGCGGGTCATTTATGAGTTGATTATCGAGCCGAGCTCACGTTTTGCCTCGCGCAAAGCAAGATATGTATTTGCAGTGATAAACTCGGCCCTTCTGGCAGCCGCTATGATATTTTTCTACGGCGAAAAATCGTTGTTCATATTTCGCGGCGAACGCGCAGCAGACCTGATAATCGCGGGTTCCACCATCATTGTTGCGGGTTATTCGCTGCATCTGCACTTTCGCAAAAAATCTTTGCGGCGAGCGGATACTTTTCAGGAAATCGATTCGGGCCAGACACTGTTCAACCCGACGCATTTTTTCACACTCAGAGGATTGCTTGTCAGCAGCACGGTGTGTCTCATGGCGCTTGCATCTTGGCGAGATCTCATGGGCGCAGGCAAGAGCGCAAACTTGTACGATCCGCTGGATTGGCGACAGGCGCTGCTCGTGCCGGTGCTCCTCCTTTCCGCCATGCTGGGCATCGGCAGTGTCACTCAAAAAATCGGTGAGTATGCCCGCACACTGCGCAGACGCGTTGAACAACTGATGCTCGGAAGCCGGCAGCTGGCAAGCTCCCATGAACACGTTTCCGCGGTGTTTGCGGCCCTCAATATTCTTCAAAAAGAACTTGAATCGCTGCGCGAAATTGACGTTGAAATCATTCTTCCAAGCAATGAACCGCGCAAGGTTCTGCAATACACAGCGCATTTGAGCAAACCCACCGAACAGCCCGTCATTCCTGAGCCGGTTTTGAAATCAGGTGTTCCACCGATTCCCGATGAGCAACCGGCGATGTCTTCGCTGGGCGGAGTGGTGACGCTCAATCTGTTTCAGGAACTGCGCTGGCTTGGGGTGGTTTCAATCAATTGCCGCAGGGAAATTTTCCTGACCCGCGAAGAAATGCATTTTATAAAGATCACGGAGCAGACACTCTGTCTGACACTCGACAACCTCAGCGTGGTTTCGGAGCTCCGGCGTGCGGACAAATTGAAGGACGACTTTCTTGCCAACACATCACATGAGCTGCGCACTCCCTTGCACGGAATCGTTGGTCTCGCTGAAACCCTGCTCAACGGCAGCGAGGGAAGCCTCAGCGCCCGCCTCAGGGAGAATCTCAGCCTGATTTCCGCTTCGGGCCGACGTTTGACAAATCTTGTCAACGATTTGCTTGATTTTTCGCAGATCAAACAACGTGATTTGAAGCTTAGACTCAGCGATGTCGAACTT
>JBEDKY010000375.1:0-2504 GCA_041171905.1 Pseudomonadota bacterium | reverse complement strand
GTCTGAGTCAGCGAAAACTTCAGCACGATGCATGCAAAGAGCATCGGCAGATGGCACATCAATATTGCGTTTGTCCGTTTCGACAGATTCTGAAAATTCAACATCATATCCGCTTCACTGCGTCACAGGTCGGAATCTAGCTATCGTCTTTGGCGTCGCGCCGATATCCGAAAAGCTTCTCAAAAGGTAAGGGCAGCATGAGGTTCAAACTGACTGGAAAAGTGCTCGCTTATCTTGGTGTTGCTTGCAGCGGTTTGGCCTTTGGCGGGGTGTTTGCCCACAATTACTCACATATTCGTAAGGAATACCGTTTTGAGTTGACGCAGCGTTTGGAGAAGCATGAGGCAAACGTAGACAGGCTCGAACGGTATTGCAGCCGGCGTGATGCGCTTTTTTGTTTTGATGCGGTGTCGGCGCGAACTGCTTGGAATTCGCAATTCACGCAGAGCGAGGCCGGCCGCCTTGAGATGGGTTGTGCCTCTGGAGATCAGCGCGCATGTCGCATCGGCGAGTCCTTGCAGAGAGTGGGATCATCCGATTCGATTTGGTTTCAGGAGGGTCAGGACAAAGACAACCCTCAACCTGGCGATTCAGCATGGCCGCGCATCCGTTTACTCGACCGGCCGGTGTCTTATCGGCAGTGGCTCGATTACAGCTACGCCACGCTGATTCACAAAGGTCAACGCAACATAGACGCCGTATGCGCTGCGAGCAGTGAACTGAATGGTACGTTGGTGTGTCTGACGTATGGCAATACGAGTGTAAATCTGGCCTTGGGACGAATAGCCTATGTTGTTGAGCAGGGCGGACGCATACGGACTCAGGAAGAGCACGGGTCTCCGCTGTTGCTTCGCTTCTGGCAGGGTTACAATCTAATGCGCAGGGACTTCGACAGTGTCAGCGCGAAAATTGAAACTGAAAACGAAGCCTCGCCTGAGGAAAGGCGGATGTGGAGTTTCCTGCGCAGGCACGACTGGCAATATCTTCTCACCTTCAATGCCTTTTCCGTGATTGCCGGAATACCATCACATGAATTTTTGCACGCAGTTTATTTTTCGTCTCCGGATTATCGCAACTCTGTGACGCAGGCGATCATGAATCATAAATGGAAAACGCTTCCGCTGCGATTTTTTGCGGAGAGCCTTTATAAGACCGAAAATGAGTTTGTAGTGGTCAATGAAATGCAGGCTTATGCTCTGCAGAGCGAGCCTCTGTTTGACCGTGAAGAATGGAGAGAAGCAGTCGTTCCTCTCAAAGCAGCTGCCATGATGCACCTGAATCAAATTCCGATTTTGAATACAGTATTTACGGAGCGATAGATGAAAATTGAAACTATTCCGCTTTCGCTCTCGAACGCCTTTTTGGTCAGAGATAAAAAAACAATCCTTGTTGACTGTGGTTGCTGCGGAGACTGGTCATATTTGGCTCAATTTCTCGGCAGGTCTGGAGTTCAGATCAGGAGTTTGTCGGCGGTTGTCCTCACCCACGCACATTTTGACCACTGTGGATGTGCGTCGTTCCTGCAAGCCGAAGGAGTGCCTGTCATTGCATCCGAACAGGCGCAGCCGTTTTTGTCCGAAGGGCGTCAGGAAGATGCCTCAGCGATTCTGAAACTTGCCGGTGCTTTTCCATTTGTGAAGCGGATGATGAATCAGGCGGTTCAAACGGAGTTTCAGCCTGTGCGGATTGACTATCCCGTCGCAGATTCACTCGATTTGAGCGAGTTTGGAGTCGAGGGCGAGGTGATTGTGACAGGTGGACACACAGCGGCTTCCGTCTGTGTTCTGATGGAGAATCGATCCGTATGTGTCGGAGATTTGCTGATGGGAGGTATGCTCGGCCTGCCACCGGCATGGAAGCCGAATTTTCATCCGCTGAACATCGACAACAAAAAGGCCTTGGGGCAGATCATCGAACTCAGATCAGCCGGGTATGAGAGATTCTTGGTTGGACACGGAGATGTTCTTTCGGCGCGTTCGGTTGATGCTTGGATCAACCGAAAGTCACGTTCAGTCTGACTGGCAGTCCTGACGTTCTTGGCATTCTTAGCGGAAGATGGCCATCTCTTGTGAATCAAGAAAGTCGAGCACCGTTCCACCGGTCAGCCAGACGTAGGACTGCTTCACTTTTTTGTCAGGATTTTTTGGGTCTGCAACCGAGGGAAAATTGATGTCGAAGCGGCCGCGCGCGACAAACGTCAGCACGTTTATGTATTGTGCCAAGAATTGGCGGCCGCGCAGCTTCTGTATCTCGCGCAGATCTTCGAATTCCGATGCGCAGAGAACTGCCCCCCACATTTCCAGCGTATTGTTGGTGGTTGATGGCTTAGGGACCTGTTTCGCCGGAACCAATCCAACGGGATTGCGCAGAAACTTTACGACCGGCCGGAAGCCTTTTTCGCATTCAGTCGGGCAGATGCGCGTTGCTCCGCCCCAGTTGAGGTTGTTTGGAAAAGCCGGAGGGGAGTGAAGGCCGCCTCTGCCTCTCGGTAAGTCAGTCTTCTC
>JBEDKY010000374.1:0-4055 GCA_041171905.1 Pseudomonadota bacterium | reverse complement strand
GTCGCGTCCTGTGAGGTCGGAGGGAGTCATGAATTTCTTGACAGCCGGGCCTTTGAAAATGGGCTCAACATTCAGCTGCCAAGGCTTGATGGCAGCAGCAGCAGCCGGCTTTGCCGCATCTGCCGATTCGGCGGCAGCCTCGGGCGCGACTTCGCCTCCCTCTGGTTTGGCTTCGGCGCCCTCTTTTGCGGTGTCGGCAGGTGTGGCTTCTTCAGTAGGTGCGGCATCATCCTCAGCGAACGCCGACTGAGCACCCAGCGGAGATGAAGCAAGTAGGGCAAGGACGAATATTCCACGCAGGGGAGCCCAAATAAACGTTTTTTGAGCTGAAATTTTCACGCGCCACCTCTCGAAACATATGGATCGGATTGTTCTACCAAACAACTTCGGCAGTATCGGCCAGTGAGACCGCGAATTTAGACAGTCTGCCGACAGTCTGACAGGCAATTCTTATTCAGAATCTTTGCGTGCGGAGGACAGTAACAAAAAGGAGATCGGACTCAGCCCGATCTCCCCGTAAAATATGCCGCTGTCCGAATGGCGAATCGTTGCAAAATCAGCCTGCAGGACAGGTCAGCCATCCCATCGTCGCGTAGAACTTGATGTCGTACTGGTCTGCACTGAGCAGAAGGTTCTGCATGTCGTTCTGTTTGTTACCTTGAACGACGAGTCGGGACGTGAAGAGACCGACGGGATTAAAGGCCGGCAAACACCACATTGCCGGACCAGGTGCAGAAACAAGGAAATGATTGGTCGTCTGACGGAAGGCTGCCGGATTATTGAAGGTTGAGCCATACGGCAAATTCACGACAAGGGGATTCACTGGCAAGCCAAAGAACGTCCCCTGAGTGGCAATGCTGGCCGATGCGCCTGCGCTCTTGATGCCGCCGTAATAAATCGTCTGCTGCAGGTTGGCTGCGTAATACCCACGAGCGATCTGCGCTGGCAAGGCGATGGTGCACGCCTTGCGGGCAGCGTATGGGAGACCCGAGTTTGCCGGCAGGTCCACACCCAAATTGGAAAAAATGAACTGCACCTGATCGCCCGCGGCAATCACGACCGTGTCACGGCCCATCACACAACCCGTGCCATTGGCGACAGCCTGTTCGACCTTCCAATGAGCTGTCTGTGCAAAAGCAGTCACTGACGGCAGTAGCGATGCCACTGAACCAAGAGCGCAGAGGCTGATTGTAGATAAATTCATAAATTCCTCCTTTTTTTACTGACAGGCTGCAACCTTGCAGCGCTGCAGCAGAGTACCCAAAGTAAGATTCTTCTTCCCAAGACAAAGTTTCTCAGGTGCAAATGTCCCCCTGGGTTTTTTTGTGGATAACTTAGCCGTCTTGCTAGGTTCTCAGTCCGCTTCTGTGTTTTTTCTGGATTAATTTGAAATTTATATGTTCAAGTTTCGTTACTTTAATAGAATTATGCTCAGCTAACTTATTCAACCTGTTTTTAACGTAACTAACTATAGTTATTTTTGTTAACTGACATTTCAGTTTTGATAACTTACATTATGTTGCAATAGTTCGAATGAGGAGCGAGGAAGGCAGTCAGCAACAAAAAAGCCCTCGAAAAAAAGCACAGAAGCAAATTTATCGATGAAGATCTGGGTTATAAAAAAAAACCAGCGAATGCTCGCTGGTTGTGCATAAAAAATAACCGATACAAACACGCGCCATGGCCACAAAAAAACTAGTACAAACTACCCGCCCAAGTGCACGAATCTGCAAATGAGCCGCTGCAGACAACCACTGGAAAAGGCGGCGTACCGGAAAATGAATCTTGGCAGGACCACGTATGCGCGCCGGAGTCCGTGCAACCGAGGTGTTTTGGGGAAAACACGTCACGTCCGGTAATGTCACAGGCATCGAGAGGCGCGCTTTTGTCTGAACAAGAATTGATGCGCACAGCTCCCGCCGAACCCTCGACACGCACGGAGACCGCACCAACGCCGCTGGTTCCACTACCGCTGCCGTTTGTGACGGTTTCGGTTCTTGTGGACTGGCTCGTGCAAACACCGTTGATACAGGTTTCGGTGCGGGTCGTAGTTTCCGAACGCTCTTGGGAAAATGAACACCCGGCCGCCGTAAGCAGCAAGCCGGCTGAAAATAAACAAAATCCAGGGAATTTAAACCGCACTTTCATAGGGGTTCCACCTCCAAGCGTTGCATGCCTGTCGGGCGTTCCCAAAAAAAACTTGAAAAAATCAGCCGCCGCCAATCTTTTTCATTGTAATTTCAAACTTTTCGCCATTTCTTGTCGGGTTGATTTTGCATTTATCGTACGTCGGAGCTCCTGTCAGCGGCGGATTCTGGGTGAAACCAAACGGCTCATCCGGAACCTGAATGCCAAAGATGCTGCGCGTGTCGAGCTTGCCGTTGAGATTCATATCCTCAAACAAGCTGACAACGTAACCATCTTGTGAAGGGGGAAGATTCTCAATCAAAAAAGATTCGATTGAACTCGTCACGTTCTTGCACCCGTTCAAAACCACGGCACTGGGGTCGGAAGGAAACCCCTGTGGTCCGGCAAAAACGGCATAACAGATCTGCGTTCTTTTATCGGGCGTTTGAGCGCCGCGCAGGTTCTTCACCACAATGGAGATATATTGAACAGATTCATAATTGAGTGATTGCAATGCAGACGGCTCATTACCTTGACAGCCTGACAACAAAAGAGTTGCGGATAAAACTGCTGACACAAAAGAAAACTTCAACATTGATGTACACCTCCGGTAAAGCCCTGTGAGAAGTGTACATCAATAAGAGAGCAGATGACCAGTTGAGAAGAATCGAATTACGGACGTGGATTTCTCAGCAGCAATGAATATCCGCCCTTCATCAGCGCCTCGAGCTCGCAAGAGCTTTTATATTCGGCAACATCGCGGTTTAGCTTGTTCAGCACGTAGCCGAAAGTTTGTGCACATTTTTTTGGTTTCTCGGGCAAATACCCCTGCTCAATAAGATCGTTGTACTCACAAAGATCACGTGTGATGACTTCTTCGCCCGTTTGCGGATGAAAGACGGATGACATCATATCGGCGCAAAATCGTGGCTCGGTGCTGCCAAGAGCGCCTGTAATTGCATAAGCTGAAACCGGAACAACCGCAGACAAAACGAACAAACCGGTAGACACCAAAGTAACACGTGCAAACATTTTCAACCTCCTCGAAGACACGCAGCAAAATTGCCCGTGTTCAACATGGAGGTTTCTACAAAACCCGAACGATAACTTGAACGAATATTTTCACATAATTGATATGCAAAAATTTTATATCT
Source organism: Pseudomonadota bacterium (assembly GCA_041171905.1). GTDB lineage: Bacteria > Bdellovibrionota_B > Oligoflexia > Silvanigrellales > Silvanigrellaceae > RFOM01. Next base: position 774 of record JBEDKY010000374.1, on the reverse strand, counting down.
AAAATTTTAATGTACTGTATTCATTCGTATGTTTTTAAAATTAGAGTGACAAATCGCGCGCAAGAGAACGGCCGGTCATCCACGTCGGGGCAGCGTGTCCAAGTACACCCAACAACGTCGGGGCAACATCGTCTGCAAAAACCTCCCTGTTGATCTCTTTTCCGCGTGCAATGTTCCACCCGGAAAAAATAATCGGGATTCGCGTGTCCTCATCAAATGCAGTCCCATGATTTGCAGCAACATAGTTGCCCCACAGCCATCCGGCGTGCGTCAGAATTTTCAAGTCTCCCGAGCGCTGCGGATCGTGACCGCGGGCAAATAAGCCAATCTCCGGTGTCTTTGCGTTGGTAAAATCAGCCTCACTCAATACTCCACGAATCCCGCCAATCTTTGTTAGCGCGTCGTTGAGCACCAAAGCAACATCACCTCGCGTCGCCTTGTATCTGTCGAGTGTAGCGGCGCGCAGATAAACCTCGGAAGTCGAAATTGCCTCTATCCACTGCCCCTCGCCAAAACGTGCGCGTAACGCCCCTTCTGCTGCGGTCATGATGGCATCTTTGTCGAGCTTGCCCAATTGAATTCCGCGCGAGAGCAGCACTTCGGGCAAGGTCTGCACACCATGATCCGATGAGACCGCATAAAGAACTGATTGCTTGCCGAAACGCGCCTCGAGCTCACGCATCAGGCGGGCAACACTCCTGTTGAGGTTGACGTAGATGTCCATGAGTTCTGGACTCTCGCCGCCGAACGAATGCCCAACGAGATCAGGAGTTG
>JBEDKY010000373.1:0-9356 GCA_041171905.1 Pseudomonadota bacterium | reverse complement strand
TCACCGCTCCCTGCGAACCGTCTGTGAGTTTTTGTCCGCGGCCGTTGAACACAACCGGATTGCGCGTCCACTCACAATATTCCTCCTGAGAGTTGAATCCAGCGGGATGCTGCTTGCCCGTTCCGGAACAGGGCCAATCGACCGTGGCTACATTTTTCTTCACCGCCACGCCCGTCGGCTGGGCATTGTAGGTTCTTGGCTTGCAGGAAAGCAAAAGAGACGACAATAAGATCAGAATTTTTAAACGCATGTCCGCTTCCTTACTTCTTTGTCAGCTGAGTGACAATTTCAAATATGTCTTGAGTTTCGTTGATTGTCCGGCGGTTGACTGCAAGGTGAAACTGCGGCCCATAGCCAAAATTTCTCAGCTGGGAAAAAGAGCGAGGCTCTTTGAGAAAGCCTTGCCAGACGGTCGCCTTGTACTCTCCGGAACCGACGGCCGCGGGCGTTTTATAAAGCGTCCGCAGGCGATCTAAAATCTGCGGAGCCAGATGACATGCCACACAGTCGCTGTCAGATTGCGAAATTTTTTTGGGATGAAGAATTTTTTGCACGGCATCAATGTGTGCCGTTCGTGTTGCTGCCGACGAATCAGCCGCAGGCAGCGTCGCCATGCCGGAGAGAGACATCTGTTTGGTCAGATTGATGTCGGAAGGACTCAACACACTTGCGGTTGTCGACGGCTTTCCTTCCTGAAACAAAGTGTCATTGAAATTTGAAAACTTCCGTCCTGAAACTGTACCTGTTTCAAATTTTTCGCCGTTGTTGGAAACTGCCACATGACCAAAAGTCCACTCTTTCACGCCCAACGAGCTCGTCATCCAAGCAATGAGAATCAGATTCTTTTGCTGAGCCCATTTGGTTACCAGTCGCTTCAGTGCGGAAGAATAAGCCCCGCTGCAATTGCCGAGCTCATTGCGCAGAGCGTGGTGTGGTCGCAGGACCTGCGGATTGCCGTCCCATTCCGGCTCCCATGCCTCAGCCGCCTCAACCTTCCGTGCAACAAGACTTGTTTCTTTGATGTCATTCAAAAAAGCAGAAAGATCCGGAATCATGTATGCAAGGTGAATTGTAAAATCACGCACAGCCCAGAGGCCATTCGTCTGCTTTTCAAACGGCTGTGCCACCAGACGGAGAACGTTGTTGCACGCTCTCCGGTTTTCAGTTGCCTGTCCAGAAGGCGCAGGACGGCACGGGTCAAAACGCATGCCAGTCACTTTCCACGAGCTGTATTGGCATGCACTGGGTGCGAGCCCCTTGACGAGTGCAAGATGAACATCCTGACGAATAATTTCCTCGTCAGGAACAAAGAAGAATTGATCCTCAAGCGCAGTATCCCGCCGACACTCGCCCTTACTGGCGTTGAGCGCCAGCTCGGAGAATTTTTCGAAGGCTGGCTGAGGAAAGATGGTTCCCTCGTTCAGAGACAATGCATTGCAAAAACCATCACCCGCTTTTTTGAACAATGCGTCTGATGCAGGAGATGCTTTCAAAGGCCAGAGCACGCTCACGTCAGAGGCTGTCAATGTCTGCCCCTGTGCGGGAAGGCTTTGAAACAGAGCAAACAAAGCTCCCACGCACACGGCTTTGCAAAGCAACGACTTGTTCATCATCAAACTTATTTCCTTCTATGGCGTGACTTAAATATTACCCGCTGCCGCGGCAATTGAGCAAATGGCGTCAAGTTCACGCACTAAAAAAAACCTCGTCTGGACCAGACGAGGGCTGAGGGTCAATTAATTATTTACCAAGCGAAGCTTACGGCAGGACCTTCAGTGCATTGAGGAAATTCAGCAGCGACGTTTTATCTGCAGCAGGCAAAGCAGCTCCAATTGGCATACTTCCCTTTGACACTTCCGAAGCAGCTGCAGACGACCACTGCTTGACCGACGCGAAATCCTTCATATTCGACTGACGTCCGACGTGACAGGTTTGGCATTTCGTATCGATAATCGCTTTGATTCCACCGTTATAGTCAGCTTGCAATTTTGCCAGCGGATCAACCGGTGGCTGTGGTGCCGGTGGCTGTGGTGCCGGTGGCTGTGGTGCCGGTGGTTGTGGTGCTGGTGGCTGTGGTTTTGGTGGCGTTGGCGGTTGTGTTACTGGTGGCTGCGTGTTCGCACCCCCCCCTCCCGCGCTCTCGTCGTCACAATCATTCTCCTCATCGTCCTCATCTTCTTGTTTTTTTGATTTGCCCTTTTGATTGGAGGCAGAACGCTGACCACCTTTTGCTTTGAAACCGGACTGCTTGCCGAGCTCCAGCTGTTCATCAGCAGCTCCTGAATTGAATTCAGTGACGGGCTCTTGCGTGTTACTATTGTCTGTGCCGCAGGAAATGACCAAAATAGCTGAAAAGCAAACCACGAACGGGAACAACGGAAACCTCATGAAAATCCTCCTCAATGAGAGCGAATAACAACTTCCATCATTCGTATCGGCGAATTTTTAACATTCTTAAGCGTAATTTCTGAATTAATTTAATAACAATGAAAACAGTTATTTAATTTTTATAAATAGATTTTTCAAATTCATAATTCGAAAGTTTTTTCAGACACAAAAAAAAAGGCCGGTCACTCCATGTGACCGGCGGGAACCTATCAGTCAGGACCCATGCACTCACTGTTTAGGGGGGGGGGACACAGGGAGTGCACAACCATTGCGTCAACAGGGGGGAGGAACTCACGCAACGATCCGTGCCCAAACTGAATCTCAAAACCTTATGAATTAAAGCCTATGGCCCTGCGCAACAACCGGACCAACCGCCACAGCAGCAGAGCTCGAAAAACGATCCTCGTCATCAGATAATGTTTCCGAAACATCCTCATAGCCGATGAGATAATCAACCGACCAGCGCCCCGGACCTGTCACGTAGATATTGAAGGCAGCCAGCAGCATCACCGGAGATAATTGCAGGATTGTGTATTCCTCTGCCGACACGTTACCGAACATATAGAATCCGAACGCACCGAGCAGTATTGGCAACTGCATTGCGGCTGCAATTCGCGTGAGAAATCCGAAAAGCAACATCACACCACCAGCCAAATGCGCCGCGATAATCAAGTGACTGAGAAGAAAGGAGACAAAAGGCAATCGCTGCCCCGAGAGTAGCTGTTCCAGTTGATTTGAATCCGAAATGAAAGAAACCGCAACTGCAAGCATGATAAAACCAAAAGTCACCCGAAGAGTGTCGCTGGAAACCGAACCGACTTTTTGAATATTGCTGATCATTGCGATTCTCCTTGAAGAGTTGGAACACTTCCTTCAATACTCTTTTCGGAGTTGCAATGCGTAACTTGAGATTTTTTACAACAATCTGTTTTAAAAGTATTTTTTTACATCATTTTTAAAAAATATTGAGAATTTATAAATACAAATCACATCCCAAAAGACATCGCATAAGTGCGGACGCTTGTATTCTTGCCGCGGAGAACATCCTCAGACATGAAGTGGAGTCCGTCCGGGCGACTGAGCCGCTTGTACACAGCCTCGCTTGCAAGAATATCAACACGGTGTTTTTTCGTGAGCGATTCAATCCGGGAAGCCGTATTCACAGTGTCACCAATGACAGTGTACTCGCGCCGAAACCTTGCACCAACATCTCCAACGACCGCTAACCCCGAATGCAGCCCAATCCCAACCTGGAGTGCAGCCTCGCCGCGCCTCGCACGAACAGCGTTAAGTTCAGCAATCGCCTTGCGCATACGCAATGCGCATTCAACCGCTTGGTCGGCATGTGCAGGATTGAAAACGGGCGCTCCGAAATATGCCATCACCGCATCACCGATATACTTATCCAGCGTGCCTCCGGTTTCGAATATGCACGCGACCAATTTTTCATGAACCTCATTGAGCAATCTGACGACATCCTGGCCTGACATGGATTCACTTATTTTTGTAAAGTCGCGGATGTCGGCAAACAAAACCGTTATCTCCATTTCCTTGCCTGACTCATTTATTTCCTGATTGGACTGCAAATGCTGGGCAACGGCAGGAGAAAAATATCGCGATAATTTCTCCAGTCTCATATGCTCGTCGAAAGAACGTCTGACCAGCACATGCAATCGGCTCGCCTTAACATGAGTCGCAACGACTGCAACTATAATCAGAAGTACTGCGATGTACCTTGAATCTGGAGGCACTCTCGTTTCGGCATCAAGAATTATCGTCAACGTAATCGCCATCACCGCAGTGACAACCGATTGCAGGAAGCTGAAATAAAATCCGGACAGATTTATAAAGAACAGCATGAAGGATAATCCAAGAAGACCGGTCGCTATCTGACCCTGAAGTCCTTTGCCCTGCGCCCACGTTTCGAGGATTGAGAAAGTGAAGGGAATATCAAGCAGCGGTATTGCAAATGTACTCGCATTTCGGATGGTCTGGCTCTGTCTGGATGCAACCCAGAGAAGCAACGCAACCGTTGAGTAAAGAAAAAAGATGAGTTCTTTTTGCGCGAAACGATTGCAGCCCTAAACCCCAGCCCAGCGCCAGATGCAGAGCAAAAAACGCTGAAACCGCAAAAAGACGCACAGAGGCCAGCCTCCGCACATTGCCAAGACGTTCTGTCTCCAACTCACGCGCGAGCGTCTCGATGACTTTTTTACTCATCCGCCGCACCCCTCCGAAGCCCGAAAAGACTTTGTCCATTGAACAGAATCAATCCAAGTTTCTCACACTGCGCGAGATCGGCGGTAGGCAAATTTTTCAGACTTTAGCCTGAGCCTCTTCCGCAGCGGGCTTGACCGGCAAGGATTGCTTCAACAGCTCCTTCAGCTCAGCCAAGTCCTTTTCCAATTTTACAGTTTTCTCACGCAGCTCGCCTAGTTCACTCAGCTTTTCAGAAACCGCCTGAGCAGACAGTTTGCGCAGGAAGCGATCCTGACTACGGCGGGCACGCGGTATCAGCATCGAGAGCAAACCATAATTTTTGCGGTGGATATAGGATTCAAACGAGGCCGTCAGGGCGCCATCCTGCGATTCAACCCAGATTTCCGGAAGCGCAGCAATCAGACGCACCGGATGCTTTCTATCGGCATACTGTTGTAACAGCGGCCTTGTTTCACTGCGAACCTCTGGAAAGCGAGCCGACATCGTGCCTGCAGCCCTGAGTGCCGCATTGCGCACTCGGTAAGGCAACAGGTGATTGTCGACCATCTCCTGCAAGCCACTCAAATCAGAGGGTTGCACCAGTTCACCGATCAGACGCAGAGCTGCTGATTCGACGATGCCCAAATGAGTTGTCCCTCCGGCAAGTGTCCATGCCCAAGCTGACAATGCCTTGCGAGAATCGTGCTGGCGCAGCGTGGGTGTCTTTTTCAACAATTCGATGATTCCACCCAGAGCAGCATCACGAACATTCATCGGCTCGGCAGCCTGCGATGCAATTTCCTTCAGCTGTTCAAGCCACTCAGCCTTATTGCGCAGCGCACTTTGACTGACCGCCGTTATCCAGTAGGTGCGTGCCATCGGATGCCGCTCTACAGATGCAGTCAGCACTTCTGCAGCGAAATCCGGATTTGTATCAGCAAGCATCAGATAAGCACTGGATCGTGCACGCCACAGTTGTTCACCCTTGAGCCAATTTAGAACAAGTTCACTGACTCCAGCCGGAACGTAACCGTCAACCAACGATTTAGCAGCAAGAAACTTGAAATAACTCAGTGGCCCTGTGCACGTGCCGGTTGCCAGTACAGTCTTAGCCCATTCCTTTGAAATCTTTTGTTTGACAGAGCCAACCATCGCACAATTCGGATCGACGATTGCAAATGAGACAGGACGTTTGCAGCTCAGAAGAATTTTCTCATCAGACTTGCTGACCATCAGATTTCTTTCTTCGCCAGTCCCATCTTCAAACTGAATGAAAATCTTGGTCTGAAACTCAGCCGGTTCTTTGTCGTCGGCGCGAGCCTGCTTCTGAACAAGAGAAACTTCCAGTCCATTCGGAATTGAGTCCGACTTACTGACCTCTGCCTCAAGCTCAATGTGGCCAGCACGGAAAACGAAGGTGTCGAAGAACTTGCGCGCATTGAATCCTGTCGACTCTTCGATGGCACGAATGAGATCCTGCGTGGAAACCGGACTGAACTGATGCTTCGTCAGGTAGTAACCAACGGCCCTGCGGAAAGCATCTTCACCTATTGTGTCGCGCAGATGATTGAGCACAAGCGCGCCCTTGTCGTACAGATGCGCATCGAAAATTTCGGACACGAACTCAAATTGATTGAAGACAATCGGCCGCTGGTAGGTTTTGGACTCCTCAAGATATCCTTCTTGAAAATTCTCCTTGAGATAAAAAATGCCTGCGGCCTTGCCGTTGCAATGCTCTTCCCAAAGAACTTCCGAGTGAGTCGCGAAACCTTCGTTCAACCAACCTTCGGACCAAGTTTCGCAGGTCACTGTGTCACCGAACCACTGGTGCGCGAGTTCATGCATCACCAAAAAGTGGCGTGACTCACTTCCAACCATGAACTCCTGCGGACCGATGACATTGTCGGTATTGAACGTTGCAGTAGTGTTTTCCATGCCGCCATATAGAAAATCAGCAACAAAAGCCTGGCCGTATTTGCTCCACGGATATTCGTATCCCCAATAATTTGAATAGAATTCCATCATTTTTGCAGTATCGTTTGCGAGCGTCGCTGCCGTTTCGGACAACTTCTGCGGAACGAGCACGCTCACGTCGCGTCCACGCCACGCGATTTTGTGCTCATGAAATTCACCGCAAGCGAATGCGACCAGATACGGAGCATGGGGGTGACGCAGAATCCACTCCTGAGTCCGCCAGCCACCCTCAACCACATCACTCACACATTGGCCGTTTCCGAGCCCCTTCCATGCCGCGGGAAAGCTGAGCCGCTGCAGCACAGTCATCTTCATCCGAGGATCGTCCTGACATGGAAACCAAAACGGTGAATCGGTGTCCTGTCCCTGAGTCCAGATGCAATCATATGCAGCATCGGTCGTTCTCTTTTTGTGGACAAAATACAGACCAGCATTGGGACGTGTGATTGAGTAATGAATCTTTGCAACGACCAGCTGCCCTTGCCGAAGTGGCTCGTCAAAACGCAATCCCAGTGCGGCGTCGTCATATTCAAAGCTGACTGGTTTGAATGGAAGCGCTTCAATGGCATGCGGAGCGCTTATGTCAAATGAGGAAACCCGCGCAACCTGAACTTCGTGAATCTGCATCTCGCGAGCATCGAAAGTCGCTTGTGCTGCTCCTTCAGACATCGCCCGGACAACGACGTAAGCATAGGCCTCGAACTGGTCGTCATCGAAGTTGAAGCGCCCTGCCAAAGTCAGGTGAATTTGCCGACAGTAACGGTGTGGCTCGTAATACTGCTTGGCGGACTTGAGAGCCGGAAAGTTTTTGGCCGCAGAGGTCTGACTGGCTGTTCCCGACCCGCTGGGCAGGCTCTCCCGCCCGCGAGCTTCAAGCATTTTCTCCAAATGAGAACCCAAAATCATAACCAACTCCTTCAAGCTCAAAAACAATGGCGAACGCTGTCTCCTGTAACCCCGCTCTGCCTGCAGCTGCAAGAACCCGAGGGCATTTTGCCGGCCCACACAAAGTGTGCTACCAGTCGGGGAAACAGAAGACTTTTGACCTCGGAGGTCGTTTTCATGCGACGGATACTTGCCAAGAAACTCCTTGCAGGTCTGTGGATGACCATGCTGACCAATTCAGTTTTGTCATCCTTCGCCTCCGCCGACGTGCGGGCGGATACCTTTAAAGCACTTGACAGCGACAGCGCGGATCATTCCTGCCAAATCGTGCTGCGTCAGGCAGAATTGAAACGCGACCCTGACGGTCGGCCACAAGTCGAGACAGATTCTTCAGGTGTCTCTTGGTACGTATTCGAAAGCACTGTCGACGTAGCTCTGGCTCCGCTGTCAACGGGAACATCAGTTTATCTGCTCTACCGGAACTCCCAGGATCCGCTCTGGCGCGTCGCTCCCGGCCTGACCATCGAGGGCGCTCCCAAAGGAATGCAAAGACTCTCGTTCCGTGTTCATGAGGGCACTCTGCCGGCCTTACCCGGAACAGTGGAACTCCCTAGCAGCAACATAAAGCTCTTCGTTATCCCGTTCCTGCAAACTGCCGACGGACGAAGAATTTTCGACCACAATTCCAGCCTGTCAGCATCTGACAGCCTCGTTATCGACTCCTCCAGCAAATGGTCAATCAGCACGTCACCCACACTTTGCCCATCTGCTGGACGCGGCTCGGGAACTCTCAGGTTTTTAGGAAATTGGACAATCGATCAGCGCGGCCTTCCGCAGCCTGGTCATTCGCTGGTTGTGGAATATGACCTTGCGCGCCTCCCGCAATGCCATTCCTCTAGCTACAACGGACTCCCAGCATGGCAGACCGATGCCTTCATCCGATTCTTTCCCAACGGAGAAGAATACAGCGCATCACTCAACTCCCTGCAGAATGGCAAAATGGTCGCCACCCCCGCTCGATTTGAAATTCCGGCCGAAGCAATTCATGCACAGGTCTGGTTCAAAACACGCGGAAGAAATTGTGAAGCCGTGTGGGACAGCAACTATGGCCGCAACTATGATTTCAGCCTGCGCGCCGACGTTGCGTCAGCTCCTTCATGGGCGGGACTCTGGCGTCTCGGCCGCGGCAGCGGGCAGTGCCAGTCTGTCAGTCAATTTGATTCATTAGCGGAAGAAATCACCTTCTCAGAGGTGCAACTTAAATCGTGCCAGATGATCGAGGCTGAAGTCCTTGTCCCTGGTCTGACGACCGCAGTTGAAACTTCTCCCGAAGCCATACAGGCGCGGGTCATCTGGACGCTGGATGGCGCGACACAGCAACCCGTGTGGTTGACTTACGCCGGCAGGAGTGGACAAAACTTCCGCTACCGTTGGACAATTCCAAGTGAATTCTTGTCGAGATACCCTTGGCGCAAGCTCGATTATACATTTCAATTTTCGACCGACGGCCTGTTCTGGCTCACAGCTGGACGTGCCCAGAACCGTCAGAACGGCACCGTGCACCCAAGAACAATTGAATACCGAACTGTTCCATAAAACGCGCAGAGATTCGGAGAACGTAAATGAACGCTTTGCCGCGCCTCCTCTGCTCAAGTCAGTTCTGCCTAGCGATGTTCATTTGCATCGTCGCAAGTTCGAATGCACGTGCTTTTGACTCAGGCAGTTATACAAGTTCAGGCTCGCGCGCCTTGGCCGACTCCAACTCAAGCGGCGACTCGCTGCTTGCAGGCGACAATAAGATTCTTATCTATCGCGGACAAAACTCGCACGCGCTGCGGCTGTCTAAAACCTTTGCGAACGAACCATCCGTGGTCACCGGCGCTCTGCTTGAGCGCTCGTTGTCGCAGGAG
>JBEDKY010000372.1:0-4609 GCA_041171905.1 Pseudomonadota bacterium | reverse complement strand
TCGCTCAGGGCTGTGAAATCAGCTGGATACGATTTGCATCTTTGGCTATATAAATAACCTCAAAAATTTGCTAATCGAATAATTATAGGGAAAAATATATAGTATATGGACGCACAGCTCGCCGGACTTGGAAAGAAGGAACGTCAGCAGTTGGCTGCGCTTTTGAATGCGCGGTTGGCCGTGATTACCCCTAAAACAGCCGCCGAGGTCCTTCATATCACTCGAGGTCAAGCAGCCCAGCTTCTGGCCCGCTGGGCAAACAAGGGCTGGCTCTCACGGGTCAAGCACGGAGTTTACGTTCCTGTTTCACTTCAGACGGAAACAACTGAAGTCATGGCAGATGAGCCATGGGTCGTGGCTAAAGCTCTTTTTGAGCCCTGCTACGTGGGCGGCTGGAGTGCTGCTGAGCACTGGGATTTCACCGAGCAGATTTTCAATTCGACGATGGTCTTTACCTCCAGAAAAGTGCCGGCACGGAAGCTGAACTATACGGGCGCAAATTTCACGATAAAAACAATCAAACCTGAACGCATCTTTGGATTCCAAAATGTTTGGATAGAAAATCACAAAGTACCCGTATCCGATCCAACCCGGACAATTGTTGATGCATTCAACGATCCTGCCGTTGTAGGCGGCATTCGAATGGCCGTGGATATGCTAAACCGTTACCTTAAGTCTCAGTATAAAAATCTGGATCTACTCATTCAATATTCTACGCAAATGAGGAACACAGCCATCTTCAAACGGCTGGGTTTTATCTTCGAGCGGCATTGTCCTGAGGAAAAGGTCTTCATCGAAGAAATGCGAAAAAAGGTTAAATCCGGATACTCTCAGCTTGATCCTTCGACCCCCGGAAAAAGTCTTGTCACTGCGTGGAATCTCTGGGTTCCCTCTTCATGGAAGAAAGGCAAAGGTTTAAGTGATCAATCTTGAAGAGATTCGGTTAGTCGCAGCTCGCGTCGCTCTGAGTAATACCGTTGTTGAAAAAGACTATGCGTTGGGCTGGCTTCTTTGGGGACTCAGCCAACACCGAATGACATCACGAGATTGGGTCTTCAAAGGTGGAACTTGCCTCAAAAAATGTTACTTTGAGACATATCGATTTTCTGAGGATCTTGATTTTTCCTATCGTGGAAACGACGAGCCCACCGCAGATTCGCTCGTCCAAATCATGAGCGAAGTTTCAGATCTTGTGCTGAATGAAGCAGGACTTGAGTTTCCAAAATCTTCCATTCAATTTGAAATTTTTCAAAATCAAAGAGGCTCTGTGTCGATTCAGGGAGGCATCAAATACCGTGGTCCTGTGCGACCTCAAGTGGGATTAAAGCAGATGCCGCGGATTAAAATTGATCTTACTTTGGATGAGCCGCTGGTTCTCCCTCCGGTTTTAAAATCAGTCGACCATCCTTATTCTGATAAACCTGACGGTGGCATATCGATTCTTTCTTATGCCTACGAGGAAGTTTTTGCAGAGAAAGTGCGCGCGCTCTCCCAGAGACTTCGACCACGAGATCTCTATGACGTTGTTCATTTGCATCGCCGACTCGATCTGAATCCTGATCGAGAAAAGGTGTACAAGACTCTTGTCAGTAAATGCCGCCTTCGTGGAATCAACGTTCCGACGATGGAATCTCTAGAAACTCATGACAATAGATCTTTTTTGGAATCGGAATGGGAGAATCAACTCAGCCACCAAATTCCGGTGCTGCCCAACTTTCAAAGCTTTCTTTCGGAATTGCCGGGCGTATTATCTTGGCTTTTGGGCGAGCAATCCGATGAGTTGCAGACTGTATCAATTCCGATGGAAGGAGACGAAATTGAAGTCCAAGTTTTGGAAGTCGAAACACTCGTTCATTCAAGGCCCGCAAATGTGTTCATGGATCGCATTCGCTTTGCAGCTGCAAATCGGCTTTTGGTACGTTTAGGTTATAATGGTTCGCAACGTGACATTGAGCCATACGCACTTGCACGCAGCTCAGAGGGCGCGCTGTTGATACAGGCCATTAGACATCAAGACGGCCAGTCGAGAAGTTATCGTTTTGACCGTATAGAAACGGTTCAGGTATTGGAGCAGTCCTTTACTCCTCGTTACGCCATCGAGATTACGTCAGCGGGAATTTTGCCTGTTCATCAACTAAAGTTCGATGGTTTTGGAGAAGATAGAGATCATACGTCTCGAAGAAGGGTTAGTTCCAAGAAAGACCTAACGAAAAGATCAGGTCCGATATATCTTTATCGTTGTTTGGTCTGTCGCAAAGAATTCCGAAAGAAGACGAATGAGAGTCATCTCAACGCTCATAAAAATAACTCTGGCTATGAGTGCCATGGAAGAACTGGGATTTACTTAAAGACGCTTTATTAACAAAACAGCAAAGCCAAATTTTTCTTGGAACAATTTGCGCTCGAGATGCGGCTTTCTTGGAAGCTGTGACCATCACCGAGCAGGCGTTGGAAGAGCGGGAGATCGTGTGGGGTGGAGATGACAAGCACGTCGCGCATGTCTGCGAGCATGAGTGTGCTGAGCGGGTAGTAGATCATCGGTTTGTCGTACACGGGAAGGATCTGCTTGGAGATGGCTTTGGTCAGCGTGGGAGGCTTGTGCCCGAGCCGCCTGCGAGGATGATGCCTTTCCATTGGGTCATGAGTGAGATCCTTTGTGTGGGGGAGCGCGGCGCGCCGGAGGCGGTGGTGAGGGGGTGCTGGAGTGTGAGGGGGTGAGGTTGGCCCCGAGAGCGTCTCCCGTTGGAGCCGCTCTCGGGGCATCAGTTTTTTGTTTTTGGGTTCGCGCCACTTGCGCTGATGTGGGAGTGATGCGGATTCCATATTTCCTTCAGCCGCAACTCAGATTGATCGATAATTTCACTCCTATTTTGCCCGTCTGTTGATGGCTGCAAATGCGTGAGAGAACGGTTTGACGCGCTTGGCTCAGCCCTTCGCTCGTAAATTGTAAATTGCCTTTTCTGGAGGAGATGGCTGAAATGTCGATAAGCGCGGAGGCGAAGAGTAAATTTCAACTTGCACCAGCCTTTCACTTTACCCTGCTCATAAATCTTCCAAATATTATTGAGAAATGGGAGCTTCTATCCAAGAATCGGGTCGGAGATTTGCTGAGGGAGGACCTTTCAAATCTTGAAATTCAACGAGCGAGGAGTGAGCGGATCGTCGCTGGAACAAACCGAAGTCTTCACGACTTTGTTCCACTCTACTTCGGACTCAAGACGCCCATGTTGGCTCTGAAACAGGCGAGGAACGAAGAGATCATCCAACTTCGATTCCCATTGGAAATTTTAGGCATACCGGGAGCTTGTTTTAGTGATGGCAATGCTCGAGACGCTCGGACAAAGTTATACGAATTTCGATCTGTAGATGACCTGTCGGTTCTCGACGTAAAGGCAATAAATGGCGTCAGCTGGGGGAAGGATGAGGAGAAAAAGAGAAGAAAACAATCAGAGATTCTAATTCCGGACTCTTTAAGCTTGGATTATCTTATCGACATCATTTGCTTTTCAGAGTGCGCTGGCCAGAACGTGAAAACCGTGCTTCAACGGTTTGGGAAGAATCTGAAGGTTGGAGTTCGACCTGGATTTTATTTTCGCGAGAGTCGACCATGATCACATACGTACAGGGTAATCTCTTTGAATCGTCCGCTCAGGTGCTCACCAACGCTGTCAACTGCGTTGGGATCATGGGTAAGGGAATCGCTTTGGAATTCAAAAAACGTTACCCAGCAATGTTTTGCGAATACGTTGCTCGATGCACTGCTGGTCAAATGAAGATGGGTGAGCCGTGGTTGTGGGAAGATGACGATGTGCAGATTCTCAATTTTCCAACGAAGTGGCATTGGCGAACCCCCTCATCACTTGAAGATATCGAAGCAGGGCTACGATGGCTTGCGTTGAATTATGGTGAGTTGGGTATTTATACGATTGCTATGCCTGCCCTTGGATGCGGAAATGGTGGATTGTCATGGAACGAAGTGCAGCCTCTCATGGAAAAGCATCTTGGTTCGATTCCCGATCTCGAAGTTTTTGTCTACCCCGACCGAGCTGGAGCGTCTCTTGCAATCACAGGCGACGATCATCTCACAAGGCAAGAGACTGGAAAATTCGATTGGTCGGCTTCGCCAACCACAGAGCAAACACTGTTCGGTGAATTCGGCGCCCATGAAGTAACCCCGTGATCCTTTATTTCACCTGACAAAGTTGAGGTTCATGCCCCACTGCGAGTCATTGCCAAGCAGGCGTTGGAAGAGCGGGAGATCGTGTGGGGTGTAGATGACAAGCACGTCGCGCATGTCTGCGAGGTGCTGGAATGGGTGTTTTGTTCAGGTGCCGAGAAATGGTTCTATTGGCCACCACGTTTCCCCTGGTCATTAGGATCCTTGAGGCGGTGCCGACGCCAGGGTTTTTCACCCAATGCCAAGATGTCACCAGACTGAACGAGGTCTTTGAGGGTTCGCCGAAGCGTACGTTCCGGAATCTCCGTGCCGACCCTGCGGTGGATCTCTGATCGCGATGAGTCGGGAAAGCGTTCCAAATCTTCAAAGACGAGCGATCTCAATCGATGCGGCTGAACTCGAGTGAGTGTAGTGAGCGTGTCCAGACCGACC
>JBEDKY010000371.1:0-6894 GCA_041171905.1 Pseudomonadota bacterium | reverse complement strand
GCCTTTGTAGTTCAGAGGGCTTGGATATGCTCCGCGCGCAACGATATAATCGTGCACAATTGTGTTGATTTCTTCAGTCGATATGCCGGCGCGGACAAATTGTCCGACATGCCGCAGTGTTTCCGCAGCAAGTCGGCCGGCCGCCCGCATCATTTGGATGTCTTCAGTTGATTTCAGTTTTGCCACGCTCTTCAGGCTCCGAATGCACTCAGGACGGATTTCACCGCTTCAGCATCCTGTGTACCTGCTGTCGCTGCATTGTCGAGAGTTTTCTTGCAAAGTCCCTGCAGAACGCTGCCCGGCCCGACTTCCAGCCACAGGGTGGGCTGTTCGGTGGCTGCAATACCGTCGAGAGTTTGTGTCCACAACACCGCGCTGGCGATCTGTTTGACAAGATGCATGCGGGAGTATTCCTGAGCAGAATATTTTTTTGCATCCACGTTGGCATAAATGGGAGACGTCAGGCCGTTAACCGCAACTTTTTCGAGGTAGTCCTGCATTTCTCGCGCTGCGGGTTGCATCAGGCTTGAGTGGAAAGGAGCGCTGACGGGCAATGGCAGGCCGCGGCCGAGTTTTTCTGCAGCGATTCGGGCAACAGCAGCATCGACTGCGTTTTTGTGTCCACTGAGAACGACTTGCGAGCGTGAGTTGAAGTTGACTGGCTCCACGCTTTGCGCAGGGGTGCTGATTTCGCGGCAAATCGCAACGACTTTTTCGACCTGTGTTCCGACGTATGCCGCCATGGCGCCGACGCCCACGGGAACTGCCCGCTGCATGGCTTGTCCGCGGAATCGCACCGCTTTGAGCGCATCCGCAAAACCAATCGCACCTGCACAAACGAGCGCGGAGTACTCGCCGAGGCTGTGTCCGGCAACAGCTGCGGGCGAACCTATGTGCGCGCGCGCCTTGAGCACTCTGTATGTCGCAACGCTGCTGGCCAGCAAAGCGGGCTGGGTGAATTCAGTCAGGTTGAGTTGCTTTTGAGTGTCCTCGAAACACAGTTTTTCCATTGAGTATCCAAGGGCATCCGATGCTTCGGTGAGAGTCTCCCGATACTCTGCAAAGTTGTCGGCCAGTTCCCGACCCATGCCGACGGACTGACTTCCTTGGCCGGGAAAAAGCAAAACGAGACGAGACGAGTCCATACGGAGACCTCCGAAATGCGCTTTATGAAAAACGCTGCCGATCTACCTGAAAGAATCCAGTGGGGGCAAGTCCCGGCGGGTGGAACGACGGTCAACTCGCATTCGCAGGGTTTGCAGGTGAGCCCAACGGTTTTTTGACGTCGAGATTCTCCTGATTTGAGTCGCAGGTGAATGAGCCGATACCAGACTGAACGGGGGTGGCTATGAGCTTAGACGGTTTGCAGAGCCCTGCCGACCGCTTGCGCTGGTTCGAAGAACAAGTGGTTCGGCTTTATGGACGCAGCCAGTTTCTCAGACAGGACGAGGTCGCGCACTTGAAGGAGTCCGCGCAGGCCTTGGACAGACACGCCGCATTGCTCACTCTGCTCGAAACTCAGGACGAGCGGGGATATAAGCCCGTTCTTGAACGCAAGGTGCTGAGACGACTGATTTCAAGGCTGCGCAAACGGCAATCCGGCAGAAAAGACGAGGCGAGCCAGCTTTCCGGTCTGCGTGAACGCGGCGTCAAAATCCGAAAGGAATACCTGCAAAGAAGCTGGGTCAGGAGGCTGCTCGCACGCTGGAGTGAGAAAAAACAAAGGGAGCGCGAACAAAAACTGCGCGCAGACACCCTTGCATACACCTTGAGGGTCGCCGAAGAACGAAACCGTGCGGCGCTGAATCTGGCTTATCTTGTCACGGCGGAGAAGCTCTCGGACACCCACTTCTTGAATGCGCCCGCCGAGGATTCGACCGTTGCCGAGGTGCTGGTGAAGTTCATCCAGCTCAAAAGGAAAAGGCACATTCTCGAAGAGATGTTGAAGAGCATGAAGACTGACGACCGAGTGCGTCAGATGAGGGGTGAGCGGTGTCCGAAGTAAAGCACCTACTGGACCAGATAAAAGTGTTTACAGAGACGCAGGCTCTGCAGAATCTTGATGTCCTCTTGGGAAAATTGGTCGGCAACGAAATTGCAGGAAGGATTGAACAGGCTAAGAATGCGGAGCTGGAGAAATTCCTCACAGAAGAAATGTCCGAACATCCGCAAATGCAGGCTTTGAATGGATATCTCATTACTGCCCTGAGATACGGAGACAAAAAAATATCACTGCAGCGGATGACCGATTTCAATGCCGCACTCGAAGATGTGATTCGCGAGAGGATTGAAGAATCGCAAGCTTTTGCCGAGATTTTTTCACAGGTAAAGCAGTTGGTTGAATCGCCGCTGGAATTTATGGAAGCGATGATCTCCTTGCAGGAGGAAACAGTCACGCTGGAGGAAAAACTTTCCCGTTATGCCTCCCTGCCGTGCTTCGATGATGTTGCATCGATCAATGGAATCAGAGAATTTACCGCGTTATGCGATGTCATTGACGCGGAGTACTCTCTCTCTTCTCAACAGGACGCTGCAGATTATGCCTGCCGCAAGGAAACGCCGGTCTGCCTCCGCATAGTCGGCGGTACAGAGGCGCAGAAATTGCCTTCCGACTTCTGACTGAATGGAAAAAATTTCACGCCGCCGACAAAGAGATTCAAATACAATTGCAGCGGAGGCATGAGATTTCATCATGAATCTGCTGTCAGTCGTATCGCTGTTGCTGTCAATCATTGTTCTTGCGGTGACCATCCTTACCGCATCGAACAATCCGAGCAGCTTTTTGGACGTTCATGGCCTGCTCGTGGTGCTGGGCGGTACATTCGCTGCAGCGGCTGTTTCAATTCAGCCCGACAAGGTTGTCATGCTGCTCAAGGTGTATGTCGAGCGAACCATCCGAGGCAGGAAGATTGATTACCAGAAGGTCATCCGGCAGTTGATGCTGGTGGCCGAATCGGTGCGCAAGGAAGATCCGAATCTGGATTCGATGATCAAAAATTTTGATGACAATTTTCTGAAAGACGCCTTGACCCTCGCGCTTGATGAAAGCATGGAGAAAGGGTCAATTGTCAAAGTGCTTTACCAGCGCTCCAATACACTTTTCGAGCGCTATCATATGGATGCATCGCGGTTCAAAGGGCTCGGAAAATATCCGCCGGCAATGGGCCTGCTCGGGGCGGTGACCGGGATGATTTCGCTGCTCGGAGGTCTGGGCAAGCCGGGAGCTGAAAAGACCATGGGGCCGGCAATGTCGATTGCGCTCGTGGCGACTCTGTACGGGATTGCGTTCGCCAATTTCTTCGTTATTCCGATCGGAGAAAGTCTGATGGACTCGGCAAAGGAAATGAAAAGAAAAAATGAGATCATCATTCAAGGTGTCCGGCTGATACTGGAGGGAACAAATCCGGTCTTGATGGAGGAAGAACTCAACTCCTATCTTCTTCCGGCGGAACGTGTGGATCGTAAAAAGCTCGGCAGCGCGGCATAGGTCTGACTATGAGCTCACATGGCGGAGATTACGAAAACAAGTCGCTGGAGATCCAAGAGGAAGTTGAGGAAGGCGAGCCGTGGCTTGTTTCCTACGCAGACATGATGACGCTCCTGTTCGGCTTTTTCGTTCTTCTGTACACCTTTGCCTCCGCCAAGGTTGATTCCACCGCCGAAAACTGGGTCAAGGTCAAAAAGGAGCTTGCCGCATATTTCGGCGGCGACAAAAGTGACGAAAAAACAGTTGATGAAAAAGGCGACACCAAGGATCTGTACAGTCCAAACGTAGGAATCAATTCCGAGCTGCAGTCGGGATCAAAACGCGAAAAAGATGGAGTCTTTGAGCAGAAACAGGACGAAGAGGTCAAAGAACAGGATAAGAATAAGAAGATTATAGGTGGCACTTACGTCGGTCCGGATGAGGATTTGACTGATTCTCAGATTGGTGCGCTGCTCAAAATCAAGAAAATTGTCGACTCCGAAAGTTCGCTCGAGATCGTTATTTCCTCGCAAACACTTTTCACGGGCACAGGAAACGCTTTTTCGCCTCAGGGAGAGTCGGCGCTCGATCTGCTTTGCAAGCGGATCGGTGCCCTTCGTCATCCGTTTTTTTTGGGTGTCACTTCATTTTCTCAAAATTTCGAGACCACCAAAGGCGGCAATCCAGTGGCGTTGCGGGCCCGCTCTGCAGCGCAAATGCCAAGTGACGTATCTGTAGCAAGATCAAGGGTGGTGTTGAGCAGACTCCAGTCTTGCATGGGAAGCAAAAGCAAGGGCTCTCGCCTGAGCGCGATGGGAGTCGGGCACATACCGCTTCCGCAACAACTGAATGGAGTCATGCAGAGCGGTGTCATCATCCGCGTCAACGTGGCGATGGATTTTTAATATGCATGCTGACAGACGAAAATCCGAAATCCGTTTCTGGACAAGTCAGATTGTTCTGGTAGCGGTCGCCTGTCTGCCTGCTTTCGCAGCTGTGAAGTGCTACGATGCCGAAATTCGCAAAGTTCAGGTTATACCGACAAAGCAAGACATCATAGCGACTGTGACAGAGGCCCAAGGGAATTCATTCTACCGCAACGCGGGAGAATTTGTATTTCATCCTGTCCAAAAAGGCACCCCTCTGACACGCTTCATGACCCTCTACACTGGCAGGGATTCGTGGGTCTCACTTTTGTATTCCGGAAACAAATCTTCAGTGCTGTCAGTTCCGCCTGATTCAATTTTCCGGCTTGAAGACGAACTGCCGATTGGCATGCTCTTCAAAAAAGGGTTCACCCGCTCCAAATCGGATTTTATGATGGAGGCGATTAAGGCTGACTTGCTCTCAAAAGACAGCGAGGTGATCGTTTCCGGTGTGCAGGACACGGGAGAGCACTTTAAAGTGGAGAGCGAGGAAGAACAGCGGGTCAACGCGGTGCGCTTCGGATTGCGCATGGTTTTTGAGATGGACAGGATTCCTGTGACCTTTCCGCTCAATAATTTGTACGTCTGGATGAGACCGGAGCAGAAAAGTGCCGTTGCGCCGATTCTCATCGGAGGCTCACGATCCGAACCTCTGCAGGCTTTTCTTTGGCAGTTGGCACCAAGTGCAAAAGTTGTCTGGAGCGGACTGTTGTCGACCAAAACACGTCGTGTGCTTCTCACAATCGGAAATTCGGGGACGTATATTTTTCAGGCATTCGGGCGGGCAGGTACGAGCCGGACCCGCAGCATAAAAATCTTTGTAAGACCAGTCGAAAAAACGCCGGAACTCTTTCCCAGCGGAATCATCGGGGGCGACTCGATTGTGTTCAACTGAATTATTCGTCCGGCAGGCTGATTACTTCAAGCCGTCCTGCGACAACCCGAGTCACGGTTAAAAAACGAGCTGAAGGCGTCACAAAGCTCCCTGAGCAGGGAAAAGAATGACCGGATTCACGCCAGCTCACTCCATCACCTTTGTGCGTCAGCATGTGCTTCCAACGGCAGATCTTTTTCGCGTCCGCGCTGCCCAGCAGAATACTCCTGCCGCTTCCACTGAAAAAAGACGGATTTGCGGAATAGGGCATTGATGTTCTTGACTCTCCCGCTTCTGTCACCTTGAAGTAGCCGTAAGCTGTGTGTCTCAGCAGGGCGTTGTCGGACATAAACAACTCGGATGAATTATTTCCGAAGAACCGCACAGAAGTCTTAAGCTGTTCGCTCACGGTTGCATCGGCATTGATTACTATGTCTGTCTGGACAAGTTGTTTCGAGCCAACCGACCACGCGCGGAAGATATTGGGTGAGCGGTCATCCGCAATGGCACCTTCCGGCCTTGTTGTGAGAGGCATGACGAATGCCGGAGCTTTCGCTCCATGAGGAGGAAATTGCAGAACACAGGTTGTATACAGAGCGTGCTTATCGTTGGATTGCAGCAGGGCTCCTGTGCAGGTGTTCTTTGATGCTGAACTGCCTGCAATTTCGATCTGCTCCCAGACAGTTTTCTGTCCCGAAGCTCGGCCGTGCCAGATGCGAGCATCATTTGCCAGCAGGCGCGCCTGTCCGGACAAAATATCCAGATGGAGTTCGCCCTGAGCAAACTTGATGCGGGTCTCGCCGCGGTGGGTCGCCTGAAGAGATTTTATTTTTCCGAGTTGCGTCAGTCCGCCTGAATTTGGAAACGAAGAGACATCAAAAAATATTTGTCCCTGTTCGCTGTCGATGAGCAGCAAGCGTGTTTTGAGACGGGCAACACTCAGCAGACGCGGAAGTTGAGGCGATCGTCCGCGCGCCAACATATCGACTGCAAACGAAGGAATGGTCAACGTGCAAGTATCCGATTGCTTGCAAATCGTTTTTGGAGCGAGAAGTCCGAATTCAAACGGGCCTGAAGAGTACACACGCCCCTCGGGGAGTTGCGGATGTTTTCCCTGCTCCTTGACGGATGCAGGGGCACAGGCCGACATCCGGCAGATCTGGATTTGCGGTTCAGAGGAGTGATCGACAGTCACGCGCAACGAGTGATTGAGCCAGTCCGAAGGCAGGCGATCTTTTGCACGAATTGTCAGGTTGTGCAGATTGATATCAGCGATTCCCAAGAACGCCACACTCGACTCCGCAGAAAAATTCTCAGTTTGAGTCGAGTGGATTTCAGCAAGCGGTTCGGGGAATTCCGGCAATTGAGTGGTTGAACGCAAAACTTCACCCGCTTCAGCATAAGCGCCGCCCAGCAGAGCAAAAGCAGCGGCCAGCCGGCGTACTCGTTTTTTAAAGCTCTGTATGTTCAACTTCAGGCGCATAAATGACCTCTGCGTTTCGTTCATGGACAGCTCGGAGCGTCGGCACTCGTCGTTGTCAGTGAAAGTCCACTGAAGTAACTGCCGGCAGCAGGATTGACCCGTAACGTTGATGTCTGACCGGTTGGCGTTCCCGAGATTGTCACTG
>JBEDKY010000370.1:0-4003 GCA_041171905.1 Pseudomonadota bacterium | reverse complement strand
TCTTTGATGGGTGGAATAATCAGGGCCGGCGGCTTTTCGGTGTTGAGCTGCCTGTCCGTCTGTTGGTCATTTGTTATTGAAACACTTTGAGCTGAGCTGGGATATTCCGAAGAGCACGAGACCGATAGGGATGCAGATAACGATATCAGAGCGGCGAACAGCGAAATAGTCTTGCAGTGCATGTTTTGCTTCTCGTCTTGTGTTGAAGGCATTCGACCCAGTACCGTGGCCTAAAGGTTATGCATATTTACGTATTTGGCAATGAGTACGGCCTTTTTCGATGATTTGCTCCACCGAGAAATATAACCAACATTTACGTTGACTTACTTTGTTAAATAGGACAAAAGCAGAGCAAATTAAGAGAAAGTTTATGATGGTTGGGCGGCCGTGGAGTGGCAGGATGAAAATGTTGCGATTGCTGATTTGCGTTTTGTTTCTATCTCGCTTTCACGCGGGATTTGCAGACTCCATGTCCATCAGCGTTCAACCATACATGCCTGCAGAACAGAACATGCCCGGCGATGCTCAGGCACTTTGGGATGAATATGTTTTCAATACGGTTGCAACCCGAACTCTTCAAAACGGTTGCGAGCCGATGCAGGTCAGGCCGCCCTCGCGGGCTGCATATCGTGGTGTGATCATCCTTCTGCACGGATTCACGTCCTGTCCAAAACAATACAATGCAATGGCAGCTGAACTCAGTCAGCTTGGATACCACGTGCTTCTGCCGCTTTTGCCGGGACATGGTGGTTTGGCTGATAACGAGCTTGATGCGCAAACGTTTCTGCCGCGCACAAATAATTGGTTCAATTACGATGCGTTTGCGCGATGGCTAAACAAGTTGGCAGGAAGCATAGCGCAAGGCGAAGTGCATATTGGTGGGTTGTGTTTGGGCGGCACCGTCGCGATGCGTTCGCTTCAGCTAGCTCCACATCTTTACAAAAGTTCTGTTTTGTTTAGCCCGTTTTTTGAAGTCTCGGTTCGTCTTCTGGGGCGCATCGGAAGGCTTCTGGGCCGCGTGACTGATGTTCTCAATATCCGCAACGGCTTCGAGTTGCCGATTGCCCTGCAGGATGAAGAAATCTGCCAAGGCATTGAACGCGACCAGTTGGGAAGGGTTGGTTATTGCCGTACTCGTCTGACAAATCTTATCGCTGTGGCTCGCTTCGCTCATTTCGTAAAAGTGAATTCTAAGCCTCTTTCAGTTCCCGTGCAGACGATGATTGTCGCCAACGACCCAGTTGCGCATCCCGAGGTCACGATTTCGCTTGTCGAGGCCAATCTAACGCTCGGTCCAACGCGCAACGCCTTGTGTGTGATGAACGAAAGTGCAAGCCATTCATTCTTTTCGACGACTGATCTGCCCATGCCCAAACCGTGGCTGCCCCAGCTACATTTGCAGCTGGGTCGTTTCTTCCAGAGGAGCGAATTTCTGCAAAGTGGTGAATCCAGCAGTTATTCGTGGTCGCGGGCGGGCCGATCCGTCGCGTCCTGTGCTCTTTGGCCCTGAAGGTTTGATTCTCATGCGTGCGTGCGGTAAGCGGGCGTCTGGTTGAGTTTCAAAGTGAGTTGAAATTTAGTCAGGAGGCACCGGCATGCATCTCTTTCAGGCTTTGCGTCAGGACGGATTTGAGTTTGCCAAGGGCGCACTGACACCTCAGCTTCTCACCGACTCCGATGGCCATCCGTTGCCTGGATGCTTCAATCTCGACGGCCGGATCGCCGCACAATGGGTACGCCGCCTGTGCAGTGAAAAGGTCAAGCAATGGGGCGGGGCACATCTTGCTGTTGTTCTGGCGTCCGAAGATCCGGCAAGCCGGATTTACGTCAACCATAAAATGAAGGCCTTCAAAGAGGCCGGAATGTCATCATCACTGATTGAAGTTCCCACGGACATGGTGAGTGAAGACCGGCTGGTCGAGCTGATTTGTCAGCTGAACGACGACCCCGCGGTGCATGGGATTCTTGTGCAGTTGCCGCTCGCGAATGGAATCTCACAGACACGCATCATTGAGGCGATCCGGCCGGATAAGGATGTTGACGGATTTGCCAATCACAACGTTGGCCTTTTGCATCAGGGGCGCCTGCAGCGGGCATTGTTGCCATGCACTCCTGCAGGAATCATCGTTTTGCTCGGGCTCTTTGGAGTCGAGCTGTCCGGAAAAAATACGGTGGTTGTCGGCCGCAGTTCAATTGTCGGCCGACCGATGTCGGGACTTTTGTTACATGAGGATGCAACAGTGACGGTTGCACATTCGAAGACGAAAAATCTGCGTGAAGTCTGCAGAGAGGCAGATGTGCTGATTGTGGCAGCCGGGCGACAGGGATTGGTGAACGCGGAATTCGTGAAAAAGGATGCAGTGGTTGTCGACGTCGGCATGCATCGCTTGGCGGATGGGCGTCTGTGCGGCGACGTTGCACCTGATGTTGTGCATCAAGCAAAGATGCTCACTCCTGTCCCGGGAGGAGTCGGGCCTATGACAATTGCTATGCTGCTTCTCAATACGTTGCGCGCGGCACATCTGCGGCAACAGGGACGTTGAGCGGGACCGCCTCAAACAGTCAAACTCAATCGTCCGTGCAAACGTATATATGTTGGTGAGTTGGAAATTCAGACTCTGGAGGAACTGATTATTTTCTCCAGTAGTGTGAGCTTTTCATTCGTTAGATGCAGAACGGTGACAGTGTGGAGGTAGTCGCCCTCGCTGCGTGGAGATCCCGAGACGACCTGCATATAAATCGTTTTGAGTTCTGCCTCTATCAATTGCTGGTCGGTGTCTTGGTGGCAGCCAACAAGCTTGATGCAGAGATACACTTTCCTGCAATAGTACTCGTTGGCAGTGAGTGTGAATGTTTCCGTGTTGAAACTTACAATTTTGCCTTCATCAATTTCATTGATTTGTACTTTCGCAATTTTATCGGCCCGCTGTTCGTTTCGGACTGAAGGTTCTGCACCTTGAAAGCGGGAGTTCTTCAGCGCCCTCGAGAAAAGATCGTGCTGATCCTTAAACGGGTCACATTCCCAGCCGCAGACGAGTTCGGTCTGGTGTTTCAATGCCATGAGGCGAGGGCGCAAGGTAACGTCCGTGAATTTCTCCAGAAGGTTTTTTTGCTGAAGGTCGCGGTATGTGGTCGGACTCATAAAGACGCGGAAGGTCTCACAGGCATCTTCAAATCTCTTGGCCATGTTGACCGTGTTGCCGATGATGGTGAAATCGATTCTTTTTCCTGAACCAAGATTTCCCATAAAAGCTTCTCCGCTGCAGAGGCCTATGCGCAACGGCATGATTGACGCTGCACTCGAATTTGGTTGAGCGGTTGCCGCAGTTCGCCCGGCTGCATATCGTTGAATTTCAATGGCACAGCGCAGCGCGCGTTCGGCGTTGTTCTTTGCTTGCTCTGAGTTTTCATCATTGAAATTGAACCCGAAAAAACACATCATTCCGTCGCCGAGAATCCGATCGACGATTCCGCCGTGAGCATGTACGATCTCTGAGATTCCGTCGATTTGTGCATGCAGCATGGTGAAGACATCGACAGAGAGCAGGTCTTTGGTCCGCAAAGAAAACCCCTCGATGTCGACGAACATCACGGTCAGATTCTGTTCGTTGGGCCTGCGGTATAAGACGTTGGGATTTTTCTTGATGGCATTGAGGATCTCGGTCGAGACCATGCCCTCCAGCGCAGCCTCCACTCGTCTCACCTGTGTTTCATTGCTGATGGTCCGCACCGCAAGAAGCGATCCCCCGTTGACCAGCACAAATGCAGTGAAAAGATGCCAATCAGTTTGAAGTGAGTGATAGACGAATCCCGTAAATCCAAGCACGATGAGAGTCAGGGTGAGCATAAGACAAACCGCGATTGCGGATTGGAATTTGAGTCTGAGCGCAGCGAGTGTCGAAATAAGGCCGAGAAGCAGAAAAACGCCGGCGAGCGAACCGGTGGTCTGCAAAATTGGCTTGAGCGGGTTGTTCGTTAAAAGTGTGTTGATGAGGCTCATGTG
>JBEDKY010000369.1:0-4246 GCA_041171905.1 Pseudomonadota bacterium | reverse complement strand
TTTCCAGCATTCCCATTGGCGGAAGATTTGCTGTTTTCAATCGAATTTGCGCCGTTGAGTTCGTTGAGATTGTCCTGCGCACGGCCGACACTGCCGAGACCCAGCGCTACGACTGCCAACAGACTCAGGCGTGAGCGGACAGTCATTGCACTCCGCCTCCGCCGATTTTCTCAAGTGCCGCCCTGGATCTGAGAGCAAGTTGAGACTGCGGATCAAGTGCTATCACCTCACGAAAGAGGGCAGCAGCCTTCTGTGGTGCATCGAGTAGTTCCTGTGCACGAGCTTCCAGCCATTTGGCGCGGACAAGCTGCGGATCATTTGGATGCTGGAGATAAAAAGTACGCACGTGGGTGAGTGCCTGTTGCGGACTCTTCAGTTCAACATAAGCTTCCGCGAGAGTTAATTCGGCGATGGCGCTCAGACCGTTGTTGGGGAACCGCTGTTGAAAATTCTCCAGCAGTTGGGCAACCCGGCCGAACTCACGTTGCTCCAGCAACAGGTTTGCTCTGTCGATCAGTTGTTGGGGTTTTTCCGGTGTGAGCGCTCGTTCTCTGATTGCTGCGCTGTCATCGTTTTCAAAGCGGTCCACTGGTCCGTCGCTGGTCAGCGGTGGAATCGGGTTTTTTTGGGCTGCAGCTGCTTTTTGAAAAGCCGAGGTCGCAACAGTCGCGGCGTCATCGTACAGTCCGGAACGTTGGCCTTTCAGAATGACGTCGAATTTGCGCTGCAGCGTGGCCACCTTTTCTTTCAGTGACAAGATTTCCAGCTTTAACAGCGCAACTTCGCCCTGCGCAGGAGGAGAGGGTGGCATTTGACTTGCAGCTGCACTGGTGGAAGCAGAGGGCTGCGACAGTGAATTTTTTGTTGAATCAGCAACAGTCTGTGTGGCGGGGGGTACTTTTGCAGCCTCAACGCCGGTCTGCACTGCAGCAGTGTTTTTTTGTGCCTCAGCGCTTGCCTGCGGTGAAAGGGGTGCAGAATTTGCAGCCGCGGGAGCAATCTTATTTGCCTCGGGCGTGCTCGCAGGTGGCTCTGCTGACGAACTCAAACAACCCGTCAGTCCGCCAGAAACAATGCAGTAAAGCGCAAATGGAAGGGCCGTCCGGACGGTTCTCCGCCCGATTCGTGCTCTTGTGGTCAAGCGCGAAATTTTCATGAGACTCTCTCCCGTGTTGCTTGTTCCCAGACGGATGATAAACGAACATGAACCAGTGCGGGGTGGACTTCTTTGCCCCCGCGTCAACTCTTGCCGTGGCAATGAGCAAATGCAATTTCAGCCATAGGAGTCTGCAATGTTCGAGGGTTCCCGCCAGTGGATTGTGATGACCGGAGTCACGCGCGGTATTGGCAGATCAATCGCAAGACAACTGCGGGCGCGTGGTTTTTTTGTTTGTGCATTGGCACGAAAAGAGAGTTTGGCGGCAGCCGGCAATGAAGCCGACCGCGTTTTACAGTGGGATTGTGCGCTGCCTTGGGAAGATAATGATTCTGTTAATTTGCTTGATTTTCTATCCGACAATCCGGTTGTGGGAATCATCCACGCTGCAGGTTTGCTCGGGCCGATGGATAAGCCGCCGCACCCTTCAGATGCTCCCCACTGGAAGCAATGGCGCGAGGATTATCTTAGCACAGTGCGGGTGAATCTGACCGCAGGAGTCGAGCTCGTGCAGGCCGCGCGTCCATTCATGCAGAAACAAAAATCATCAACCACCCAAGAAAAGCCCGCTTTCGTGATGCATTTGTCGAGTGGCGCAGCAGTCAAAGCCTACGCGGGTTGGAATTCCTATTGTGCAAGCAAGGCGGCGATGCTGATGGAATTCAAGTGTCTGGCTGCGCAGTGTTCGAGCGATGAACTGTTGTGTTTGTCAGTCGCACCGGGGACGGTCATGACCGATATGATGAAACAGGTTTTGTCTGCCAATCCCGATGATTTTCCCGCACTGGGGAAATTTCGTGAACTTGAAAAAAGCGGCGGGCTGGTGACTCCCGACTCGGCGGCGAAAAAAATTGTCGACTGGCTGATTGATTCGTCAACAGAGCAACTCTGCCGCTGGCACGGTGAACTTTATGATGTGCGCACCAGCAGCTGAGTGATGAAATCCGTCAACGCTTGCCATGCGGCAGGGTTATTGGCGCTGAGTGTGCGGGTTGTGCTCTGTGGTCCAGCAATCAGTTGTTTCAGATTTTCGAGTTTTTCCAGTGCTGCGGCAGTGAGACGCTCTGCCTCATGAGCTGCACCTTCCGCACCCAGCAAACGCACTGCTGTCAGCTTGTCCTGCTCGCCGTCTTTGCCCGCCGTCTTTCCGAGTTGTTGGCTGTTTTTGGTTGCGTCTAAAACGTCATCAACGATTTGGAATGCGAGACCGATCGTCATCCCGAGTGCTTCGGCTGCTTTTACAATTTGCTCGACAGCCTGCGGTTCCTGAAAATTTGTGTGAGAATTTTCGCTCAAAGCTGTGCCTGCAAGCGCGCCGATGGCACACGCTGCGCTTAGCAGCGCTCCGGTCTTGAGATTGTGGATGGCGCAGAGCGTCTGCCAGTCCGCCGCTTCGGTGTTGCCGGTGTGCGCGAGATCTTTCCACTGGCCGGCTATCATTCCATAAGGGCCGGCAGAGCGTGAAAGAATCTGCACGCAGCGCAGCGCAGCGTCAGGGCGAAGTCCACGTTCGGCCGCATCCGCCAGGAGCGAGAATGCGTGAGTGAGGAGTGCATCGCCGATAAGAAGCGCCTGAGCTTCGCCAAAAACTTTGTGTGATGTCGGTTTGCCGCGCCGCAAATCGTCGTCGTCCATGCAGGGAAGATCGTCGTGTACCAGCGAATAGGTGTGGATATATTCCACTGCCGCAGCGCAAACGAGCAGGGCGGGGTGTTCGGCGGGTGCACCGCAAGCTTCAGCTACGAGGCAGGTGAGGTTGGGACGGACACGCTTGCCTCCCGCTTGCAAAGGATAAGTGAATGCTTTGAACAATTCACTCAGTTCGCCGGCAGACAAATTTTGCGGGGCGGTCGGATCAGGACGCGGGGCCGCGAGAGACTGTACCAGAATGTTTTCAAAAAGGGCCGTGCGCGGGTTCAAATATCACCTCCGAGTCGTCGGACGGTGTTCTACAGCAGTTTGGAGCTAATTTCATGCACCACGGTGGTCAGGCCGTTGATGATGAACTGCACGGCGACCGCAGTCAGGATGAGACCCATGAGGCGGGTGAGAAGGTTGAGGCCGGTTGTACCAATCACTTTGAAAAGGAGCGGGCCGAGCTTGAGGACCACATTGCACAGAGCCACAGCAAGGATGATCGCGGCACAGAGCATCAGCAGGCTTGGGGTTGAGTTTGCCTTTGAGGACTGCAAAACGACAGTTGAAATAGCGCCAGGACCCGCGAGAAGGGGAGTTGCCAACGGAAAAATCGAGATATCCTCGCGATGAAGACTCTCGTCCCTCTCTTCCTCTTTGACCCGCGTCCGATTGGCAGCGAGTTGTTCAATACCGAATTTGAAAAGCAGCAGACCGCCTGCGATTTGAAACGCCGGCAATGTTGTGCCGAAAAAATTGAATAAAGACATGCCCGTGACGGCGAAGAAAATCAGAATGCAGCAGGCCACCAGCGTGGCCTTGCGGCGAATCCTGACGAGCGCTTGCGGTGTGAAGCGGTCTGTCAGACCCAGATAAACTGGAATAACGGCAAACGGATCGACAATGACGAAGATTGAAACAAACGAGTTCAGGGCGTGTGTGAGTTCCTCCTTCATCGCAGACTCAACAGATCAAGTGCCGGATTGGAGCGCATGGATGCTTCGTAAAGTTCACCCAGTTTGCTGAAATAAAGTTTGAATTCAGAGGGAACCGACTGTGTCCACATGAAGTCGGGATGGAGTGGTGAAATCCACTCGCCGCCGATGATTTCGCCGGCTGAATTGAGCTCGAGAAAATATTGGTAACTGACGTAATAGTCACCGACGTCCTGCTGGCCCGTTTCGTTGAAGTTTTGCAGATTGGGAGGGTCTATTTCAATTTTGAAGCGCACATCCGTTTGAATTTTGAGTTCGCGCACAGTGCCGGGGGCTGCTTTGCCCGCGGTTGGTCCCTGTTCACCCAAGACATACGACTTGTATTCGAAAATAGGATAGTTCCAGACTTCAGCACCGTTGACGAGGTCACCTACC
Organism: Pseudomonadota bacterium; assembly: GCA_041171905.1. Classification (GTDB taxonomy): domain Bacteria; phylum Bdellovibrionota_B; class Oligoflexia; order Silvanigrellales; family Silvanigrellaceae; genus RFOM01. The sequence goes on along the minus strand of JBEDKY010000369.1, from coordinate 85 downwards.
AGCGGTTTGCTCCACTCGCCTACGTAGTTCGCCAAAAGGAGATGGAAGGAACCCGGATTGACGTCCTGACATTCGCTCAGCGCTT
>JBEDKY010000368.1:0-2585 GCA_041171905.1 Pseudomonadota bacterium | reverse complement strand
GGCATCGAGCTTCATGTCTTTCAGCGACGCCGGAATCGAAAGCTTTGTGTTCAGCTGACGAACCCACTGGATGAGGTCCTGCGTGCCGATGATTTTTTCAAGATACTTGTATTTGTCTGCGCAAACGTCTTTGTTGAACTCAAGTCCATAGGGCATCATGACTGCGTTGGCGAGACCATGGTGGGTGTCGAATACAGTCGAGAGCGGATGCGCCATCGAGTGAATGATTCCCAGTCCCTTTTGAAACGCGGTTGCACCCATCAACGATGCAATCATCATTTTTGCCCGCGCCTGCAGATCGTCGGGCTTGTGCGCGGCGGTTTCGATGGATTCAGAAATCAGGCGGATGGCTTCAACAGCAATACCGTCACAAAGAGGCGACACGCCCTTCGACAAGAACGCTTCAACGTTGTGAGTCAGAGCGTCCATTCCTGTTGCAGCGGTCACCCCCGCTGGCAGATCGACCGTCAGAGCCGGATCGGCGAAAACCTTGTTTGCAATCAGGCGGGGCGAAAACAAAATTCTCTTTTTGTGTGAAACATTTTCGGCAATCACAGTACTGCGGCCCACTTCACTGCCGGTGCCACTGGTCGTTGGCACTGTGATGAAGGGTGGAACTTTTTCTGTCACATACTGGTCGCCGCCCAACGCGTCGTCATAATCAAACAACGGGCGGGAGTGGTAGGCCTTGAGAACGATCGCACGAGCAACGTCCAGACTCGCTCCGCCGCCAAGCCCGATGACGCCATCACACTTTTCTTTGTGAAAGTGATCGGTGCCGTTGAGCACATCCGACTCAACCGGATTTTTTGAGATTCCGGAGTAAACTGTTGGCGATATCTTTGCAGCTTCCAAAGCTGCGAGAATTTTCTTGAAAAATGGCAGCTGGGTGACTGCCTTGTCAGAGACAATCAACGGCCGCTTCCAGCCCTGAGCCTGCAGATATGTGGGCATTTCTTCGATGACGCCGACTCCAAAGCGGATGGATGTCGGAAAGTTGTAGCCATAGCGTCCGGTCCAGTTCATGTCTGACTCCTTTTTCAGATAATCTCAAAATATCTTTTTCGTTCCCAGTCTGTCACAGCCTTTGAATATTCACGCCACTCCCACAAACGGGTGTTGGTGAAGTGTTCGACAAATTCAGTTCCCAGCAGTTCACGGGCAAGCTTTGAGTCACGCATCAATGTGCTGGCCTCAAACAGGTTGCGCGGCAGCGTGCCGTTGGACTTGTCGGCATAGCCATTGCCTTTTGTCTGTTTCACTTTGAGCGGAAGCTTGTGTTTGATTCCATAAAGACCAGATGCCAAAGCCGCTGCCATCGCCAAATATGGATTCGCGTCAGCACCCACGACTCTGAGCTCCAGTCGGGTGGACTTGTCCGAACCCGGAAGTGCGCGGAGAGCTGTCGTGCGATTGTCGATGCCCCATGTGAGAGTGGTTGGTGCCCATGCTCCCTCGACGAGCCGCTTAAAGCTGTTGACCGTCGGAGCATACATGGGCGTGAGGTGCGGCATGCAGTGCAACACACCTGCCATGTAATGCTTCATCGTTTCGCTCATGTGGTCGGGCGATTTGGCATCATAAAAAACGTTCTTTCCGTTCTTCCACAAACTTTGATGCACGTGGCCTGAGCTTCCCGGCAGAGAAGCATTCCACTTCGCCATGAAGGTAGGAATGACGCCATGAAAACTGCCAATCTCCTTGACCGCAGCTTTGAACAGCACCGCGCGGTCGGCAGCCTCAAGAATGTCGCTGTACAAAATGGCAGCCTCATAGACCCCCGGCCCTGTCTCGGTGTGCAGACCTTCCAGCGGCACATTGTACTTCGCGAGCAGATCAAAAAGGTCGTTGAAAAAACCATTATTTTGAATGGGGCGAAGCAGCGAATAGCCGAACATGCCCTTGGTGAGCGTCTCGGGTTCATGAAAACCTTTTTCATGCAGAGTCTCGGAGCTTTCGGTGAAATTGAACCACTCGAACTCCTGACTGAAGAACGGTGCAAAGCCGAGCTTTTCAGCCTGCGACTTTATTTTCTTGAGCAGATTGCGCGGACAAATCGGCAGCGGTTCGCCGGCTGCAGTCCAAAAATCACCGAGAAAAAATGGAACATCGTGATCCCAAGGGACAGTCCGGTAGGTGGAAAGATCCAAATAAACCTGCGCGTCGGGATAGCCTGAATGCCAACCGGTGTAGGACACATTGTCGTAACAAACGTCAGAAGAATCCCAGCCGAGCACCACGTTGCAAAAACCGAGTCCGCCGGTGGCGACCGACTCAAATTTCTTTTGATGAATCACTTTACCGCGCAAAACCCCGTCCATGTCGGTGACTGCGAGCTTCACCTTTTGGCCGGGGTAGCGTTTGATCAGTTGCAGAACATCGTCTTTTTTCGCCGCCATTTTCGCATTCTCCCGCACAGCTCAGATAAGATGTGCGAGTATCGTACGAAACGGCGGCGCGAAGGTCAGTTGTCGTTGGCTGTCAGTCCTTTGACTCCGACGATATTGGAAGATTTAGTTCTGCAATTCGGAACAGCAAAAATCAGCTTGCCGTCGGAGTCGCTCACCTTAACCTCACCCTGATTG
>JBEDKY010000367.1:0-14336 GCA_041171905.1 Pseudomonadota bacterium | reverse complement strand
TGACCACAATTCCGAGCAGAAGACCAAGGCCGCCGCTGATCAAGCAGAGTCCGACGGATTCAAAGAGAAACTGCGACCGGATGTGTGAGTCACGTGCACCAACAGCCTTGCGGATGCCGATTTCCTGAACACGTTCGTGCACGCTCACAAGCATGATGTTCATGACTCCGATGCCGCCGATGAGTGTGCAAAGAGCGCCAATCACAAGTGTGAGGCCTGTGAGGATACCCATCATCAGGTTGAATTTCTCAAGCTCCTGTTCAGCAGCAAAAAAACGGAAGGGAAACTGATTTCCCGTCATGACTGTCAGGTGGCCAATGACGTGTTTGGCAAACCACGTCGGGCTCACTCCTTCATTTGGGACCACTGTAAAAAACGGTTTGTAGAGCGACACACCGCCCGCGAAGAGCGTTTGTGTCGGTATGTAGACCGAGCTGTTGACCCCTCTGTCGAAGAGGGTGTCTATCGGCTCAAGCACACCGATGACCGTCAGGATGCCTTCAAATTCGCATCCGCGTGCGACGATGTGTTGTCCGATCACTGACTCAGTTGTGTTCCGGCCGCTGCCGCGCGGAACAAAGAGTTTCACTGCAGCATCGCTGCCGAGCAATGCAACGCGTGCGGGCTGCTTGCCGTCGAATTCGTGCGGCATCGGCAACCGGCCCTTGGCAATGCGCATGGAGCCTGAGCGCATCTGCTGGAGTGAATTCAGTCCGACCAGACTGTTTTTGATGTTGCCCGTAGACGATACAATGGCACAGCTGCCTGTGCTGACACTGGGTTCGATTCTTCCGTATCTTGCAATCCTCTGGCTGAGTTTGGGCAGCTCTGTTTTGGCATTGAGCCCGCGCCAGCGCGGTGCGCCGGTTTTTTCCGCAAGACGGTGATCGAAATTGACGAACGCCTCGCGGGAACCCTGTGTGGCAAAAAAGTCCTCGAAGATTTTTCCGACACGTCCGGTGAGTGTCAGCATGATGAACACGCTCGCAACGCCCAGCAGAAGGCCGGTCATGGTGAGAGCTGTCCGCAACTTTTGAGTTTTGAGCGATTGCCAGGTCGGCAGGAACATCTGCTTGACTGCGAGCTTCAGCCGGTCAGACAGAAAAGCTGAGCTAGCATGTATATCCGACTTTTCTAAGGAAGCTTTTTTTTCAACAGGCTGTGGAGTTTTTTTATTGATTGAGTCGGAGACAATGTTTCCGTCGACGATTTTGATGATGCGCCCCGCGCGCTCGGCCACCTCGGGGTCGTGTGTGATGACGATCACCGTTCTTCCCGCGGCATTCAGTTCGGCAAGGGTTTGCAGAACCTCTTGCGCTGTGGCGCTGTCGAGAGCACCGGTGGGTTCGTCACACAGCAGAACATCGGGTTCCATCATCAGTGCGCGGCAAAGTGCCACACGCTGTCTTTGTCCGCCTGAAAGGCCTGTGGGCTTCTTGTCTTCTTGTCCCGAGAGTCCATAGCGTTTCACCAGGCTGATTGCTTTTTCGTATACGTTTTCTTGCGTCTGTGAATGTGCCGCGTATTCAGCAGGCAGCATGATATTTTCGACGACGCTCAGCTGTGGCAGCAGAAAGAACTGTTGAAAAAGGAATCCGATGTGTTTGTTTCTAAGCGCAGATTTTTCGTTGGGTGAGAGTTTTGCAACGTCGGTTCCGTGGATTTTCAGGATACCGTCGCTGGGGTCGGCCATGAGCCCGAGCAGGTGCATCAGGGTCGACTTGCCGGATCCGCTCGGCCCGATGATGGCGACAAACTCGCCGCGGCGGATTTCAAGATTCAGCTTTTTCAAAGCAACATATGCGGGCGTGTTGAGCGCTGTGTAGGTATAGGTTACCTGTTCCAGTTGAAACAGCGATTCACCTGCGCTTGTCATGAGTGTAATCTCACTCTCTGGACGTGTGTGGAGAGCCTGCGCCTGCGGAGTCCTGACCGAGTTTTCCTTCGGCGAGTTTCTTCAGGTCGAGTTTGGCAAAATCAATCTCGAGCACTTTGTCACCGGCATTCAGTTCGCTGCCTGTAAGTTCAACCCACAGGTCGGTCGAAATTCCTGTTTTGACCGCTTTGTATTTTGGCGGAGCACCCGCGGACTCACGCGGCAATTCGACAACCGAATATCCCCCCAGGGTTGCCACCGCGTTAGCGGGAAGTGCCATCACATCCTTCTTTTCGGCGACAACGAGTTCAATGCTCGCATTCATCTGTGCCCGAACGTCAGCGTCCGGATTTTCAATCAGCATGTCAGTGACGAAATAAGTGTAGCCGCCGGTTTTGTCTTCAACGCCCTGCTGGCTGATGCGGCTCACGGTGCCGCGGTAGGGTTTTTGTGGAAAAGCATCGAGTTTGATCTGCACTGGTTGTCCTGCGCGCACCACCGACAAATCGGCTTCCAAAATGCGCGAGCGCACCATCATTTTTTCTGTGTCTGAGATAATCAAAACCTCGCGTCCGGTGGCTTCCGCACTTTCAGCAGTTGCCATGACGCTTTCTCCGACTGCCTTGTTCAGAAACGTCACCACTCCCTGTTTGGGAGCCTTGATGAAGATGACCGACGTTCGTGAATCGCTGCTGCGCTTGCTCTTTTTCGACGCTCCGTCGTTCGACAGGCCGAGCGCATTTTCCAGCAGGCTGAGTTGCTGCTTGGCCGCAGTGTGGGCCAGCTGGGCACGATCGTAATCGTTTTCGGCTTTTTCATTTTCAGCTTGTGAAAAAAGATCCCTGACGTTGCGGCGGCGGTCGAGATTTTCTTCGGCGGCCTGCAATTCGAGTCGCGTTCTCTGCACCTCGGCCTGCCGTGCTTCAAGCTCGCGCTGACCGCTGCTGTCTTGCAGCACTGCAAACAGCAGCTGACCTTCGTTGACGCGCTCACCCTCCTGCACGTGGATTTGCTTGAGCTGACCCGAGACCGGTGAATAAACTGCAATCGAGCTCGAGGGCAGAACCTTGCCTGTGAGCAGCAGATCGCGTCGTACATCACGCTTGACAACACTCACCGTGCGAGCTTGTTGTTGTTTTGTGAATTGAGCGGAGCGGTTGTACCGATTCCATGCGAATGCCGCGGACGCGACAATCATAGTGCCCATTATGAACAGGCCGAGCGGGCGTTTGATGAAACTTTTCCGGTTTTTCATGGCTGCGCAATACCCTTATCAGATGAACCTGCCGACTGCGGCGGAACCTAACATGATTTCACAGAGACCATAAGAGTTGTCCGGCGGTGCGCCGGATGTTGGCAAGGTCGGGAGGACGGGGGTGCCTGTCAGGTCCGCCGCAGCGTCTTTTTTAAAAGATCAGATTTCTCGGGATCCGGTTTGGAGTCAGCATGTTCATGATCACCCGACCTCTACACATTTACACCTCGTTGTTCTAAGATTCATTTACGATGGTAATCAATGGGGCATATATGCGGGATGATATCGAAAAAGAGATCAGACGCTGTGCAGCTGAGATTCGCAAGGTCTCAACTGCGAGCCGCATCATTGTTTTCGGCTCTTCCCTTGACGAGAGAGTTCGGAACCCGCGTGACATCGATTTGCTTGTCGTAATTCCAGATGCTGAACCGTTTAAAGAAACCAGACGCAGGATTTTATCGATTCCGCGCAGCGGCTGGCCTTTGGACATTATTGTTGTGCCTGCTGGTTTTCTCGAACAGAAAATCCGAGAAAGTGCAAATTTTTATGCGTTTGTCTGTCAAGAGGGAATAGAAATTGGTCAAGACTCGAAAATATCTGCCTGAGTATGCATTTGAACTTCTTCGTCTTGCAGAAGCCGACCTGGCCTCAGGGCACGCGCTTGTTTTGGCCAAAGTTCGTTTGGAAAATGCATGTTTTCATTATCAACAGACCGTCGAGAAATCGTTGAAGGCTGTTCTGGTTCATAAGCAAGTCGCATTTCCGTCAACCCACGATCTTAGTGTTTTGCTAGCTCTGCTGCCAACCGGTGTAGACGAGTGCCCTCACGACCATGAGCTTCCGGAGTTGAACATTTACGGCGCTCAAAGGCGTTATGAAGAGGGACCTGCACCGGCGACGCGCGAGGATGCCGACGAGGCTGCGGAGATGGCTGCAGCAATTCTGGACTGGGCGAAGGAGAGTTGCTCAAAATAAGAGTAGCTGCTTGGAAGTCAGTCTGGGCAATCGTAAAACGAAATAAACGTCAGATGTTTTGCGTTCAAAGAGCAATTCCGCCCGCTATTTTGGGTCTACAGAGACCATAAGAGTTGACCGGCGGTGCGCCGGACGTTGGCAAGCTCGGGCGGACGGCGCAGAATGTTGCGATTCCAATAGCGGGTGATCATCCGGCTGTGCTCAAAGCACAGTGTGTATGCCTCCTGCCATTGGACCGATTGCCATGCCGTTGAACGGCCGTTTTCAAAGGCATTCTGCTGCCGGCGAATCCAGCACTGTGGCTCGCTGCTGTTGTCTTTTTGAAAAATCAGAACTCTGGGCACTCCGACGCTGCCGATGTTTGTGCGATGGGCAGTCCGGTTGGTGAGAAGAATGTGATATTGACCATCATCGGCCATCCAAATCGAAGTCCCCGCATACCCAAGATGTCCAAACACTCTTCGCCCGTCTTTGAGCGGCCACTGGCTGATTCCAGCGGTGGATGACAATCCCGAAGGAGTGTCGAGACCCCAATGGAAGCGTTCCGATTGGCAATGGCGGGGTAAATTTATTGTCTGCAGATCGTTTTGAGTGGATTGAAAAAATCCGACTGTTTTTGCAACGTCCAAGACACTGCCGAATAAACCCGCGTGCGATGAAACAAGTGGATGAGTGGCGCATGACGCACGGAAATCCGTGGCAAGAATATTTGCATTGGTGTCATGTACGCTGCCGAATTCGCCGGCATGGTTGTTCAATTTGCGGTTCTCATAGACGTGTGCGACCACCTGTGAGTTTACATATGGAAAATAAGGAATGGCCTGCTGACTGCGTTCGGGATCGAGCGACGCATGCCAGAAGTGTGTTCCCCACAGAGCATTCAGGTCGCCAATGACGCCTTCCCAGCCACGAAATCTTTGCACGCCGAGATTCTCGATCACTCGTGCGAGCAGGTAATAATTCAGGTCCGAATACGTCGTCTGCGCGTCGCCCGCGGGGAGTGTGTGCGGCAGTGAAAGAATTGCTGCGGTCAATTCAAACTGCGCCCGTTTGGCCTCTTCACCGGAGGAATCCGACTGCAGCTCTGGCAAGCGACTCGCGGCGCGCTGAGAACCTTCTGGAATTTTCCACAAAGCTCTGCCGAACCACCGCCATGCGGGTAGCCCGCTTGTGTGATTGAGCAGGTGGGCCAGTGTCAGGCGCGGCTGCCTTTCGCTCCATTTTTTGAGTAACTCGCCTTCTGCGCTGCGCGCCTCAATCAGGCTGGACAGCGGACTTTGCTGCCAGAAAACAGCATCGGCACCGAGGCAGTGGCGCAGCCAAGCGTTGGCCAGCAGGGGTTTGGTCAGGCTGGCGAGATCGAAGGATGGCATCCAGTAGAGAGTCTGCTGCTGGTGGGGATGCAGCGCTGCGTTTTGGTCGACAAGCCATTCGCGGGGGGCCGCTTCATCGGCGTAAAATGCCGAAATTGCTCCACCCTGATGAGCGCAAGACCACGCAGAAAAAGTCCCCCGTCCGACTTCGCTCTCAAGGCTTTCAATCAACGCGCTGTATGGTAGACCGATGTCCATGGCCGGAGTTCTCCCCAAGGAGCCGGACCGGTGCTTTTCCGGCGGCTGTGTCACAATAGCTGTCGCTGTGAGAAAGTCCACGCATCAGCCGAGGAGTCCTTTGTGGTCCAAGATAAATCGTCAGGCAAAGAATTGGATCGGCAGTGGGTCGATCGCCGCATCGTCTCTCAGTTTGGAATTTCGCCACACCGTGTGCACGCAGACATCGACGCCTGGCTTGCGGAAGATGCCGGCGGCGGAGATGTCAGTCAATGGACACAGCCTGCCGATGGCACACGTATGCGCATGAAGATTATCGCCAAACAGGAATTTATTTTGTGCGGTCTTGAGCTGATGGCAGCAGTCTTTCAGCGTACGCACGGTCACGCCGGACTCATGCTGAAGTCGGCGTTTGAGGACGGAGCGCAGGTGCGTGCAGGAGATGTTGTGCTCGAAGGTGAAGGCGATGCACGGTGTCTGCTGCTCGGCGAGCGTGTGGCTCTGAATTTGTCGGCACATCTGAGTGGCATCACCACAAAATCAAAAAAAATGCTCGACGTTGTTCAGCGTGCCGCGGCAGCCGCGCTGAGCCGTGCGCCGCAGTTGCTGGAAACACGCAAAACAACGCCGGGTCTGCGCCTCTATGAAAAATATGCGACGCGCTTGGCTGGTGTGCGCAATCACCGGCATGCGCTCGACACCGGCTTGATGCTCAAAGAAAATCATTTGCGCAGTTTTGGCGGCATTCCCGTGGCACTTGGGCATGCCGCACAAAGAGCGCCTGTCCTGACAAAGCTCGAGGTGGAAGTCACAAACCTGAGGGAATTCCGCGAGGCGCTCTCAGGTGGAGCGGACGTCATCATGCTCGACAATTTTCCTTTGTCCGACGTCCGGATCGCCGTTCAGGAGAGAAATGCCGCGGGCGGTGGAGCGGCTCTCGAGGTCAGCGGCAACTTGAGTGAAGAAAACATCGCAGCTGTTGCGCAACTTGGGGTTGATTATCTGAGTTCAGGCGCGCTGATTCATCAGGCGACGTGGGTCGATATGAGTCTGCAGTTGTATCCGGTGGTGTGAAGAAGATGAAAACGTTCACCGTCGCACAGACGACCTCGACCATGGATTTGGCCCGCGCATTAATTGCTGAACGGGGTAGTGCGACACCCTTTGCTGTGATGTGCCGAGTGCAGACTGCAGGACGCGGGCGTGGCGGCAGTGTGTGGACACATGCCGGTGCTTCCGAAGCAGGCGCTCCGCAGGAAAACCCGCAAGTGTTTGAGCGCACGGATTTGGCAGGTGGTGTGCAGCAGGTGGGAGATTTTGGTCCCTGTACCTTTGTGATTCCAGCACAATTCGTCAAAATTCCGCTCAGCTGGTTGAGCCTTGCCGTCGGTTGTGCGGTTGTGGATGCACTCTGGCGCGCGCGCGCACGATTGGCAAACATGCTTGAGTTTGGCCGCATCATGCCCGCGGAATCGCCCTGTGAGGCGCGTCTCAAATGGCCCAACGACGTGTGGGCTTGGCCACAGGGAAGACTCTCCCATGCACCCAAAAAAGTCGCCGGAATTCTCTGTGAGTCATCCTTCCGTGCCGACAGCCTCCAGTTTGTCAGCATTGGCCTTGGGCTCAATCTCGTCTCCGCTCCAGAGCAACTTGCGCAGGCTGGCAGCGTTCTTTCTCTGTGGGGAATCAATCCGTCGGCCGTGTCCGCGGGCATGCGGAAAATCATGAACACGATCGTCGCCGAGGAAATCGAGCGCGAACTGGCGGATTATCTTCAGACGGAACGTTCCTCCGAGCAGCTGATGCATCTGACGCTTGAGCGTTCGTTGCCGCTGGGAACACCCTTGTCTGTCAACAAAGGTGCGCAGACTGGAGCATTTGCCGGACTTTCCGCCGAAGGTGGTCTGCTGCTGGAAGGGCACCATGATGCCATTCTTTCGGCTGATGTTTCGTTCCCGCAAATTTCGGCGCGTGTCTGTCTTGATTTCGGCAACACGCAGATTCACTGGCGCAGCGAATGCAACGGCGCAGAGCGCGGCGGACAAATCAACTGGGCCCAGTTGGACAAACGCACCGTGGCAGAACAGAATTTATTCAATAAATCCGAACTGGCACAAAGTCTTCTTGCGGCGGTTGAAGGCGCGCAGCACGTCCAGCTGGTGTGGTCGGCGGTTGCTCATGCGGGTCATTCCGCGAAGGTCGTAGACTGCATTGAGTCTCTGTTCATTCATCACGGCAATGCCGCCCGAGAAGTTTCACTGTCGCCCGTGAATGCCGATGCTGTGTTGCGCGACGCCGGACTCGACGCTGATTATGTTGCTGGTCATATGGGAGTGGATCGAGCTCTGCAGGCATGGGCTGCCGCGCAAATGGCGCAACAGATTTCAAAGCCCGTTGCCGTTTTTTCGGTGGGCACGGCATTGACTGTGGTTGTCGTCAGTCCCGATCTTAAAATTCTCGACAGCCTGATTCTTGCCGGTCCGGCGATGTCGCTGCGTGCCCTGCACGAGAAGACCGCGCGTCTTCCAAACGTTGCGCTGCCGTCATCATTACCGTCGGCACATGCCGAACGTGATGGCCCTTTTTCGACGCCACTTTCGATGTTGCGCGGAATTTCGCTCCAGCTTGCAGGGCTCGTCGAATCGCTCGTGCGCAGGTATTCGGTTGCTCAAGTCTTGCTCACCGGCGGCGGTGCGGCTGCCTGTTTTGAAGTATTGGATGAGCCGCTCCAGCGCATCACACGCGTCGATGCGCAGCTGGTTCTTGCCAGCATGTCACGTTTCATCGCTGAGCAGAAGAATGCCCGTTTCACTCCTTCCGCCAGCGAAGATGAGGGCGAGGACGGCCTGCCTGAGAAGGTGTTGCAAAGCATGTTGCGCGCGCGCATTTCTCGGCGCCGAGAGCAGCGGGTTGTGCCCGACAAAAAACATTTCCGGCGATTGGGCGGACGGCTCGAACACGTCGGAGTCGGCCTGCGGCTCGATCGCCATCTCGGCGAAAAATTCAAATTCCACACGCGCGACATTTGGCAGCAGCGGGTTGATATTGGTGAAGTACTCATTGAGCAGAATTCACCCAAAAATCATACCAGCGACGCGGCACCTGCGAATCTGTTGAACGTCAAGCCCACCTATGTGCTCAAGCAGGGCGATCAGCTGTGGCTCTTTCACCCGCCTGAGTATGAGCCCGACATGATGACCGATATTGCTGTTGTCTATGATGACGGCGACGCCGCGGTTTTTTGCAAGCCAGGAAATCTGGTTGTTCACGCGGCCGGACTCTACGGAAAAAACACCTTCATCGAAATCGCAAAAAAGATGGGCTATGCGAATGCGGCTCCCGTGCACCGCATCGATCGTGAAACCTCGGGGATTTTGGTTTGTGCGCGCAGCACTCCGCTGCGCCGCGATTTGTCTTTGAGCTTCCGCGATTCATCGGTGAAGAAAATGTATCTTGCTGTCACCAAGGGCGACAGACCGCTACCCGAGGCTTTTCGTGTGAGCCTGCCGATTGGTCCGGCCATCAACTCGCGCATCCGTCTTAAGCTTTGGCATAATCCGAACGAAGGTCTCGATGCGCTCACCCACTGTCTGTGTCTTGCGCAGTGGGAAGATTATTCGCTGTTTGCGTGCATGCCCCAGACTGGCCGCACCAACCAAATCCGTGTTCACCTTGCTGCCGTTGGCCACTGGATTGTCGGTGATAAAATGTACCATCCGGATGAAGATGCCTTTCTGCAATTTTACGAAGAGGGCTACATACAGACGGTGGCCGAGAAAGTTCTCTTGCCGCGTCACTGGCTGCACAATACGGGTATCCAATTCCTTTCTCGTCCGGACTGCGGCTTGGGCAATGCACCTGTCATTGCACCGCTGACCGATGATCTGCTTGGTCATGGTCCGACCATTGAATTGCTCCGCCGTGCTCAGCTGCCGCTCTCGGCGGAAGAGCAAAAGACCGCGTTCTCAGAACTGTTCAAAAAAATTATGTTGATGGATTTTTCTTCCACGCCGCACATGACACCTGCAGGAAATGACTAATGCATGCCGCGCAGCAAGCGTTCGCCTTCGTGACGGACATTCACGGCAATCAGACAGCGCTCGAGGCGGTGTTGAATGATATCGGCGAATTTTCGCAGCAGCGCGGTTTCGAAAATCCGACCATCGTTTGCTTGGGCGACAGCTTCGACGGAGGGCCTGATCCGCTCGCCGTGTTTGAAACTCTGCAGAGTCTTTCTGTACCTCATTTGCGCGGCAATCATGAAGACTATCTGATTGAGTGCAGGAGCAATCCCGAGCATGAAAAATTTCGCAGACCGCTGTGGCGGTTTGTTCCGTGGACTGTGCGGCAGCTGGGTGAACGGTTGAATTCAGTTGAGAAGGAATCTGTTGCCAGCTGGTCGGCTGCCGACGCTCCTTTGCAGGCCGTTCACGGCGCGCTGCAGGGAAACAACCGAGTTCCTGATTTCTTTTCACAGCAGGGCGGTGTGCCGGATTCTTTCGCGGAGGAATTTCTTGAACAGACTCCGCTGGGAAGGTGTTTTTATTTCAATGGCCACAGCCATTACCTCGGGCGGCATTGTGAACCGTCTGGACGGTCTGTCTGGTTCAATTGCGGGAGTGTCGGCTATCCTTTCGTCGAAAAGCGGCCTGAGTTTCCCGATGCTCCGCTTGCGACGTGGGTGTGGGTTGAATTTGCGCCGCACGTGCCGCTGCGCGTCATCAACAAAAGGGTTCCCTATTCTTCCGACACACTGTTGAGGCGATACATTGACTCAGGTGCGCTGGCAGAGTGTGCTCCTTTTTCCTTTGCCATTGCAGGACAGAGTCTTTTCAATCAGGATATCGTCTACCCCTTTTTTCAGAGTGTGAAAAAGCGTGAACTGACTGCGGCCGAAACTGCCGCAGCACTCATGATGGAGCTAGGCCGTCAGAATGTTTTTGAACGGCTCAACCGCCTTGTCCGCAAGGCGGGACTGCGTGAGGTGAGTCCGGTTTGGTGAGATTTTTTCTGCTATTTTTTGCTTTTGCTTCGACAGTCGCGCTCGCTGCGGGGAAAGACGCAGACGACAGCGCTGCAAAGCCTCCGGCGCAGGCCGAAATCGTGATAGGCGCTCTAGATTTGGCCGGCCTGCACAGAACTCGGCAAGAATATGTGCGCGCGGAACTTGGATTTTCCGTCGGACAAAAGGTGTCTGTTGCTGCTATTCTGCGCGCCGCACAGCGGCTCAGAAATACCAATTTTTTTGTCTCTGTTGAAGTCGATTTCGAAGAGACTCTTGACGGCAACTACAATCTCACTTTCAACTTTATTGAAAAATGGACGCTCACTCCCGTGTTGCGCGGTGGTACCGGCGGCGGTGTGAATTTTTTGGTTGTTGGACTCTATGACCTCAATCTTTTTGGTCGAGGAATTGAAGCAGGACTCCAATATGAGCAGTTCGCAGGTGCGCCGGGTGTCAATCTTTGGTGGCGGCAGCCATATGTCGCACGTCCAGTGTGGAGAGTGATGGCCGATGCTCAGTTGGGACGTCGCCCGTATTTTTACTTTGAACCTTTGACACGCAGTTATGCAACACCACTGGCACGCAACGATAAACTGACTGTCGGCGTGCAGAGACGTATTTCGCTTGTTGACGTGGGCGTCGGTTTGGAGTCGGTTGACAGAGAACTGCTTGGCGATCTTTCTGTTCCGCTCAAATCGTACAAGAATTTTTCGCGCCGCCGTGAAGCAGGAATTGTCACTCGCATGTCGCTGCGACTCAATGCCATGAATCTTAATGATTACGTCTGGGACGGGCACAGGATTGAGTTGAGTGCGGCCAACTTTTTTCCGACCAACGACTCCGAGCATGGGAATATTCAAACCGTTTCGCTTGCCGATACGCATTTTTGGAGTTGGTCGGAGGAGAACAACTTCGGCATCCGCCTGCAGGCCCACTGGACCAACGGCGACAGTCTGCTTTCATTGATTCGGATGGGAAGCCTCGATTCGGTCAGAGGGCTCGATGACGGTGAGCGTCTGGGCCAGCTGGCATGGGCGGCCAATATGGAAGAACGTTGGGTTGCTTTGGTCAATGAGAATATTGTGCTGCAGACCGTTCTGTTTGCTGATGCCGGTAATGCAGGAAAATCACTCAAAGAATGGCCCTATCCATTGGCAGCCAGTGCAGGTGCCGGCTTGCGCATGGGCTTCCGCCCTATTGCAAGACTCCGCCTGAGGGCTGATTATGCGCGCGCCGTGACCGGTTTGCGCAGGTCGGGTAGCTGGGTTGTCGGGATGCAACATTACTTTTGATTCCTGAATTTTTTTGGAGAACAGAAAACATGCAGAGCAATAAAAGCGGAAAAGCTCAAAACTTCGGAATCGAGACTCTCTGCGTGCACGCGGGTGTTGAGCCTGAACCGATGACCGGTGCGATCATGACTCCCATTTTTCAGACGTCGACGTACGTTCAATCCGGACCAGGTGAGCACAAGGGATACGACTACTCGCGCGGTGGGAATCCCACCCGCACATCGCTGGAAACTGCTCTCGGCGCCTTGGAGCGCGCGCGCCACGGAATTTCTTTTGCTTCCGGTTTGGCTGCTGTACATGCCATCGCCCAGCTGCTCAATCCGGGCGATCATGTGATCGTTTGCGATGACGTTTACGGCGGGACAGGCCGACTGTTTCGCAGGCTGTTTGCCAAATACGGTATCGATTTCGAGTTTGCCGACATGCGCAATCCGGCAGACATTAAAGCGTTGATGCGCGCAAAGACGCGCATGGTGTGGATTGAGACTCCGACCAATCCGTTGCTGCGCATCGTTGATGTTGCTGCGGTCGCTGCGCTGGCGCGCGCACAGGGTGCCATGACTGTGGTCGACAACACCTTCGCCTCGCCCATCTTTCAGCAGCCTCTGCAGATGGGCGCGGACATCGTGTTGCACAGCACGACAAAATATATCGGTGGACATTCCGATCTTGTCGGCGGCGCTTTGATGACCAACGATGACAATCTTGCTGAGCAGCTGCGCTTCATCCAATTCGCGGGCGGTGCCGTCAACGCTCCGCAGGAGTGTTTTATTCTTTTGCGCAGTATCAAGACTCTCGCTCTGCGCATGCAGCGGCACCATGAAAACGCTTGCGCGGTTGCTCAAGCACTTGCAGCGATGCCGCAGTTTTCAGAAGTGATTTTCCCCGGGCTCGAATCTCATCCGCAGCACGCGCTCGCTCGCCGGCAGATGTCGGGATATTCGGGCATGGTGAGTGCTCGATTGAAGGGTTCGTTCGATGACGTGAAGCGCTTTTTGAGCCGTCTGCAGGTCTTCAGCCTGGCGGAAAGCTTGGGTGGAGTTGAATCACTTGTGAATCATCCTGAGACGATGACCCACGCCAGTGTGCCGCCGGAGCATCGTAAAAAGATCGGTATCGACTCGAATCTATTGAGGTTTTCAGTGGGAATCGAGACCCCGCAAGACCTCATCGACGACCTCCGAGCGGCGCTGGGCTGACGTCAATTTTCCAGCCCTGCAGGCATGCACCCAAGATCGACTGTGTGTGTGCCGATATCTCCCCAAAGGGGGTGGAGCATGGCAGGAAACGAAAAAGCAAAGAGCAAATCTGAACACGACCCGAAAAAGAAGCGAGCCTTTCGCTCTCATGACGACGTCGAATTGCTCAAGATCATTCTTGATGAAAACCCACCTTTGCGGCAGCGTATTCTTCGCACTATCGAAAAACATCTGGGTAAACAGAGACTCGCTGCGAGCAAACCGCCGGCAAAGAAACCCGCCTGAGCAATTGAGTGCTCCGCGCAGAGACTTTGGGGCGAGCGCCTCGGGTCCGTCAGCAGGGAGCCACCGGCGTGTCGCCATCCAAATTCCCATTTCATCATCTGTCACCTGTCAGGATCAACGTTTCTGCCCTGCGCGAGGAAATGCTCGGGACACAGATGACGATTTTTTCGCAGGCCGATGAGCTTTCGCACATTGTTGAACAATTGCAGGACAGGCTGGTGATCATCGGCATTCCCGATGATCGCGGCGTGGCCCTCAACTTTGGACACGGCGGTGCAAGCGGTGGACCCGAGTCTTTTCGGCAAGCGTTCTACAGACTCTACGATACACGGCTGAGTGACGCCGCGTGGTTTGGTGCGCAGTGGGTTGATCTCGGCGACGTTGTGTTGGCTGATGACATTGCGGAAACACATGCGCGGCTTGCTGAAGTTGTCCACGCGGCACTCTCGCTCGGCGCGCGCAGAGTGCACGTCGTCGGCGGCGGGCATGATTTCAGTTTTGGTTCCTACAGTGGCCACCTGCGCAGTTGTCATGGTGTTTTGCCGATTGTGAACTTCGATGGCCATTTTGATCTTCGTCCTGTGCGGGGTGGTGAGATCAACAGTGGTACGCCGTTTCGCCGCGTGATTGAAAATCACCCGCAGCGGATCGCCAGTGGGCGCGCTCTGTGTGAAATCGGAATCCAGCGCGAGCGCAATCCGCAGAGCTTGTGGGACTACGCACTTGCCCAAGGTGTATCAGTCGCGGAATACTGCGCGGGACGTCATCCCTGGCGATATTGGAATTTCTCGAGCAAGGAGAATCGCACAGTTGAAGAGCATCTGAATGATTGGATCGATCATTGGAGCTCGCAGAAGGATTTTTCGGGATCGCTGCACCTCTCACTAGACCTTGATGTC
>JBEDKY010000366.1:0-4453 GCA_041171905.1 Pseudomonadota bacterium | reverse complement strand
AACAACCGGCGGACGACGGCTCGTACATCAAAAACAGGTACATCTTACCCGCCGCGGACAATTTTCAATACGTCATCCACTGCCAAAGGCGCTCCACTCGCGTCGAGGGCATAAGCAACGCTGCTTCCGCGTTCGAGCAACCGCGTCTGCGCCGTTCTGTGCCAAGAATGAATCGTAAAGCCTGCCTCGGGAAGAATCACGTGGAAGGGTGCGACGTCCCAAATCTCGACTTTCGGATCCACAAATGCGCGCACCGATCCGCGCAGAAGCATGTAGTAACCCAGAGCATCGGGGTATGTCCGCGCCTTGATCTCACCTGCATAAAAATCATTCACGAGCGGACCGACATTCTCCATGCGGAAGCGGTAGGGGTCGGCAGTGGCCACCAGTTCAATGGCATCTTGGCCAATCCGCTGTGGGCGCTGATAAGACTCACCATTTATCCAAACACCCTTGCCACGCTGCGCGCTCATGACAATTCCCAAGTCGGGAAGGGCCGCAAACCCTATGAAGGGCTCACCGTTCTTCAGCACGGCCAGAAGTGATGAATAAAAAGGAACTCCGTGGACGAAACTGAACGTCCCGTCGATGGGGTCTAAAATCCAAGACCACCGATCACCATCCGCCGCTGCCACGGAAGACAAACTTCCGCCTTCCTCTTCACCGACGATCTCGTGGTCTGGAAACGCCCCCTGAATGATAGAGCGAAGTTCCTTTTCGATAAAAAGGTCGGCCTCGGTGACCCATGTTTTGTCGCCTTTGCGAATCTTACCGACGGGCCGAGCGCTGAAGTCACGGCACAACTCGACCGCCCTGTTCATGCATTTCTCTGCGATTGCAAACACTTGCGCTTCGCTGGACATCACTTCAATCCCCTATTAGGTTCTCGACCAAATTGCACGATTCACATCACACTCTGCAACTGCAGGAAACACCCATGGACCTCAACCTCCCGCTCGACAGTCTTCGCTACCTGCAAACCAACCAAGCATTTTTGGGTCGGGAATTTCTGACTTGGCTCTGGTACCACACAGAGACCGGTCGGCACGAGGTCAACCTTGGTGAACTGGGGCTTTACAAACTGTACGTTGATGACAGACTCGTTTTGACTTCAAGCTCTGGATCAGCGCACGAGCATGCGCTGAAGGGTGGCACACCTGCATATGCAGCGGAAGCTCTCGTCGCGCTGCAATCTGGGAAAATGGTCCACGAAGCGAAATTCATTTTGCAAGACAAAGAGCGGCAGTGGATGTGGACAATGCGCGCGGATGACCTGTCTCTGCGCAGTGTCCGACTTCCCACCGTACAGGCACCCGATGCCTCCACACATATGCAGGCTCGAATCGCCAACACTCAGCTGCTCGCGGATGTGGTAGAGACGCTCTTCAAAATGTATCTTGGTCTCAGAATGTCGGACCGCTTCGCAGCGGAACTTGAAAAGATCCGTGACTGGATGTCCGACAAACACACACACGCTGGCTGAAAGATCAGCGCGGGCGATTTATATCTGAACAGGGATGTTCAAAATGAATTTCACATGGACACGCCTCTTGTGGTGCCTCTGCCTACACTTGCCGCTCGCTTTTTTGTTGCTGCCCGCAAGTGCACTCGGCTATCCGGTTCTGCTCAATTCTTCACAACTGGCGACAATTTTCGGTATGCCGCGCAACCAGCTGATAGCCGTCAAATCTGATGGTGCACAGGTTCTGCGTGTACCGCTGCAAATCGACGAAGTGGAAGACGACGCTGCACTTGTGCTGCGCAATCCATACGAAGTGCGCAAGCTGCGCGGGAGTCTCCCGCATCCACAAAAGAGAGATCCTTTTTTTGGCATGCTGCAAAGCGTCCACAGAATCGTTCTCGATGATCGGGATTTTTCTGAATGCAATGCAGAATGCAAAAGTAAATTGCACGCTCAGATCAAAACGATTTGCCGTTCACCGGTTGCTGGCGCCTTGTTGGAAGTGTCACTCGGCGAGACACGAAAATCTCTGTTTATCGCGGACTGCGGCAGTCCGGTGGCGGAGCTGCCGCCGCGCGACATCAAATACAACGCTGAGTCAAAAACAATCACCACACAAAAATATGAGTACGTTCACACGTCAGATAAAAACATCTTTTTCAGCGAAATTAGAGCACGGCCGGAAACGCGTCCGGTGATGGCCCAAAGTGAGCTGAAGGCCTATCTGAAGCCCAAATACCTGTTCAACATGAAATTCGAAGACGACGACCTCACATCTCAAATAACGAGTCTGTCGCGCGGTTCGCAGGGATTGAGCATTGAAGTTGCCGTCGCCCTCAATATCCTCGCCATGAAAATAAACACTCAGATTTGCTGCGATGTTTCTTTTTATGAAGACGCGCTTTACTTCCCCGTGGTCCTTGATCTGCCTTTCTCGGGTCAGTCGTTCGCAAAGGGTAGCGGCCTTTTCTTTGGTTTCCGCTCCGACACCGAGTCTAAAACGAAAACTGAATTTATTCCGAGCCAGACCGGGGACGAAAACGACGCCATTTTGATTCATCAGGAAGGCAATCTGATTGCGCTCGGCTTTCGCAGTCCAAACAAAAAGCAAAACGCTCTGGTCAAACCCAAAATCGTTTTAAGCTCAGACATGGAGAAACTGAAATTTACAAAACTGCGCAGCCCCTCTGGAATTTTCTACGACATTCAGTCGGCGCAGGAGGGTTTTCAGCACTTTATGGTTTGGGTCTATTTCGGCAAGGAAAGTGAAAAAGCAAAACTTACTGAATACGCGCAACGCGGAGCACGTGTGCGCGTGGAGAGGTTCACCAGTCCATCCGGACAATAATTCCCTCTGCGGCAAGCTGAGTTTTGATCTGGTGAACAGTCAGCTCACCTGAGTGGACAATACTTGCAACCAAAGCCGCATCGGCCCCCGAACGAAGCGCATCGGCCACATGCGCAACGTTACCGGCCCCTCCGGATGCAATCACCGGAACACGCACCTGTGATTTGATCAGTTTCAAAAGCGGCAGATCGTATCCGCTGCGTTTTCCATCTTGATCGATACTGTTGACGCAAATTTCCCCGACTCCCTTGGGTACCGCAAAATTAAGCCAGTCGAGAACATCGTATTGCGTCGGCGTCCGACCACCATGAATCACAAGCCGGTAACCGCTCGGGCACGTTGGATCGCGCAGCACGTCGAGACTGAGCACGAGCGCCTGCACTCCAAAGTGATTTGCAATCTCGGTGATGAGTTCAGGCTTTTGCGGGGCAATGCTGTTGAGCGAAACCTTTTCGGCACCACTTGCGATGCAGCGGGCTGCATCCTGAAAATCACGGATTCCACCGCCAATGCAGATGGGAATAAAACTTCTTGCGGCAATCTTCTCGATGTTTGTAAAATCGGGCGGCCTGCGTTCCGCGCTCGCCAGTATGTCATAAATGACAATCTCGTCAGCACCGCTGTCGCTGTAATGCGCCGACAGTTCGATAGCGTCGCCGATGTCAACGTTGTTTTTAAATGCGACACCCTTGGTGACGCGTCCCTGAATAATATCCAGACAAGGTATGATTCTTTTTTTCAACATCAGATTCACCTCTGACGCAAAAAGTTTTTGATGAACTCGAGCCCCGCGCGGCCGCTCTTTTCAACATGGCACTGGGCACCCCAGATGTTGTCATGAGCAACAAGAGCGGCGAACGTCTGACGACCGTATTCGCACGAAGCAAGCAGGAAATTCGCAGATGAATTGTGCTCATCCAAAAACGCAGCATAGCTATGGACGAAATACAAATTCGCCTGCGGCGCCAAATTCTCCTTGGCGAATTCAGCATTGGGATGTGAGTCGTTCCACTGCAATGAATTCCAGCCCATGTGCGGAACAGGATCGCTGCAGGTAAACTGATCGATGCGATAGGGCAACAAACCAAGACACTGCGCGCCTCCCTCCGCAGAGAACTTGCCGAGAACCTGCATTCCCACACAAATTCCCAAAAGAGGTCTGCCCGACTGCGCAAACCTGACAATCGCCTCATCCAGACCACGCGACCGCAGCTCACTCATCGCCTGACCCGCGGAACCGACGCCCGGAAAAATCAACTGATCGACCGACTGGACATCGGCCGGACGAGCAACAGGTACCGGCTCAACGGACAGTGCCTGAAGGGCACGCCTGACCGACCCAAAATTTCCTGCTCCGTAATCAAGGATACCAACGGTTTTGCTGTTCATATATCTTTCCGCAGTTTAACATTCTCGCACGCTCTGCGCTTAGCCATTGGGACCAAGGTAAACCGTCACTTCCTCGCGGTCGTGATACAGATGCTTGATGTTCAACCGGTAGGACCGACCGCATTTTTTCAGCTCATCTGCAAGCAGCTGCCGGATTTCAGAGACCTCATGCCAGCGCTTCTTCATGGGCAGTTTTAGATTGAAGATCAACCGGCGGGCGGACTGACTGACCCACCACCGCAAAGCCAATTCAG
>JBEDKY010000365.1:0-2507 GCA_041171905.1 Pseudomonadota bacterium | reverse complement strand
CCCTTTTCATTTTCAATTCTGTTCAGGACAACATTGTGGGTATGAAGTTGCGGGTCTTTCAAACGAGACGAATCATGCTCAAATTGAGCAATCAAAAGGCCACGCCCGCGCCGGATTTCGCGATTAGATTTTGGCCCACCGCGATAAACAGCATAGTGCATTTCCGCATATCTGATGGCATCCGCAACCGCATGCCGATGTGCTTCGACAAGACGTTGATCACCGAAAACGAGGGCTTGTAGGCTCACTGATTTTGGTGCTGAAAAGGTCATATCAAGACCCGCTCGTTTGCGGTCTTCGGCTTTGGCGTCTTGTCCAGAAACCTTGATTTTCTCGTCTGTTCTTTTGAGCAAACCAGAAAACCGACGTGCATCGACTGCTCCTTCGAGACCGAGTTGCTGTGCACTCTGACCCGCCCATTTGGAGTAACCAACGCTATCCTTTGCCGTGTAGTAGTTGTCCATCTTGTAATAGTTCACACCGTGGGCAGCACTCACGTTCGCAAGCGACAGCATTTATCGGCTCCACAGTGAACGGGGTTTTGAAGTCTGGGAAGGACGAGCATCTTCCAAGGGCGCGGTGAGCTCAGCGCTCACATCATCCAGCCACGTTGCCGTTGGAATCCTGCTCCACTTTCCCGATTTGTCATTCACATTGGGGAAGGTGACGTAATCGAATTCAATTTTTGTGGGCGGAAAACGCGCCAGTTTAAGAAAACCGTGATTCTCGGGCAAGCTGCGAATTTCGCTTTCGGTCACGGACTTTTTCTCACGTTGTCGTGTGGAAATCGACACACGTTCGGGTTGTTGACCATGCGCAGGTGTGATTGAAGACTCGTATTCCTCCACCTCACATTTTCCGAGCCTGTCAGAGAACTCCTGCGCCATCTTTGTCTCATTGGCCGCAAAAATGAGAATATTTTGCAAACCCTGCATGATGTTGTGAGTGGCATCTTGACCATAGATTTGGCCAATCTGAGCCAAACTTTGAAAACCCAAAATCAGCCGGCCAGCATATTTATAGCCTCTGTCGAGCACCTTCGGCAGCGAAGGCAAAAGACCCACAGTCGAAATTTCATCGCACACAAGCCACAAAGGAACGAGAGGCTTTTCACTCTGAGTTTCGCGCTCAAGAATTGCCGTTGAGGCAATATCAAACCATAAGCGGATCAAAGGTCGCGTCTGCTCCCAATGCGAATCAGTCGCCACCAAAAACACCCACTGCTGAGCGTTTTCATTTAAAACCCAATTGCGAATAGAAAAGGATTCGCCTCGCTCAGAGCCCGCTTTTTCTCGTTCTCGTGCATGGTGGTTGAGGTATTTGAGGAACTCCAAGTTCATCAAAGATGTGGCTATCACTCCAGAGGCCTGACCACTTTCCCCTTGTCCCAAATAGCGATGAGAAATCTCATTGTGCTTCTTTAAAACAGCTTCGAGTTCCTCTGCGGGAAGATTTGCAAGTCGCCAAAGCTCTCTCAAAGGTTCCGTGTCTTTACCTGCAATCCGAAACAGAGACGTCAGCACCGCGCGGCCCGTTGTTTGGAAAAATTTTGTTGAAGCGTCCATGCCATCACGCACTTCAACCAAAGCTTTGGCCATTTCCTCTTCGGAAACTCCCTCACTCCAAAAGTCCCATTTGACCGCGCGTGTGTCGTGCAGGGAGAGAATAACATCTCCCGTTCGGCCAAATCGGGCATAGAATTCTCCCCCTGGATCAACAATCAAAACCTTCTCGCCCGCGAGGCGCCGTGATTGCAAAATCTGATTGATAGCGTTCGTCTTTCCTGTCTGAGATGCTCCACCTATGCCCAAATGAAGACCCATTGTTTCATTACAAACACGAATCTTTTGCCTTCCAAGAATGACATCATGTTCTCGAAATGAATGAGGCCTTGCGGGGTTCTCAACAGCTTTACGGATGAGTTTCGAAAGAGTCTTTGAACTCACCAAAGACTGCTCACCCTCACGCACTTGCTCCGAGAGTTTTGAGTTTGCGCAAAGCCATGTGCGCATCCAAACCCAGAGCAAAATTGAAAGGCAAGCCACTCCAATGGCTGTCCAGAAATACAACGAATGCAAGCCTTCGTGGCTCCTCCAAGTCACCACAAACTGAGACAGTTCTTTGATCTCTTTATCACTGAGCCGGAGCAGACCTTCTTGAGTCTCAATGTGTTTGAATTGGTGCCAATAAAGAGAGCGGCCTGTGAGTTTTATCCATTCTGGCAGACCGCCTGAAAAGGTGTTTTCGATCAGAACACCTGTCACCAAGAGCGATGTTGCCGCACCGATCAACAGGGTTGAGAGGGTATCTTTCGGACCATTTTTTATTCTTTTGAGCTCGCCTGCGTATGAATGGAGAACACGGCTCATCGCTGCTCCTCGTTCATTTTTAAGGTTCTTGAGCGCAAGATTGATTCTTGTTTGCGAACAAATTCATTGACCTCGGAGCGGGTTTTGTCAGGATCTGGAAACTCATCAATCATGGCATTGAGCCTGTAGAGATTTGCT
>JBEDKY010000364.1:0-10685 GCA_041171905.1 Pseudomonadota bacterium | reverse complement strand
CAAGAGCAAAATCTCGAAGCGCAAGCAGCCGACCAGCATCAACTACTACAGGCGCAAAGGGATTCTTCCCGATGCGCTGCGCAACTACCTTGCACTGATGGGCTGGAGCTACGGCGACGACAAGGAAATCTTCTCGACAAAGGACATGATCGAACACTTCACCATCGAGCGAATGACCCTCGGCGGACCTGTATTTGATCTCGAAAAACTCGCTTGGCTCAACGGTCACTACATGCGTTCATTGCCAACTGAGCAGTACGTCGGACATTTGCGCAAGGAGATTTTCTCGGAGGAAAACCTGGCGGCCATTGTTCCGCTCATCCGCGACCGCATCGAAAAATTCGAAGATTTCATCCATGCGACGCACTTTTTCTTTTCGGGCGACTTGAAGTACGACGCCCAGCTTCTCTTGCCCAAAGGCCGTTCTCCTGCCGACACCGCGCAGATTTTAAGCGATGCCCTCGACGCTCTCGAAGTTCTTGAAACTTGGAACGTCGCCGACATAACGGCTGCGATGGAGTCATTCCTCACCGCCAAAAATCTCAAGGCCAAGGATGTCTATATGCCACTGCGGGTCGCAACGACGGGTGCAAAAGAAACGCCGCCACTGTTCGATTCCATGGCCGTGATTGGCAAGGAAATGGTCCGCCGGCGAATCCGCTGTGCGGTCGCAACCCTCAACTCTATGCAAATTCCCGAAGCCGCACCGGCTCCGGCCGCAAATGAAAAAAGCAAGCCAACCGCAGGGAAAAACTAAGCCATGCAAAAAGCGACGCACACGAGCGGAAAGAAGCCGACGATACGCCATAAGTTCCTCAACAACGGTTGCGAGTGCTACCTTGAACAGGTCGACTTCGCTCCACTCGTGACGCTGCAGATGTGGGTTAAAACCGGAAGTCTTGATGAACGCGAGCATGAATTCGGCATGGCGCACGTGCTCGAACACATGTTGTTCAAGGGCACCGAGCGCTTTCCCAAGACCGGTGAAATCGCCCAGCGGGTTGAATCAGCGGGCGGCGAAATCAATGCCTACACAACCTTCGACCACACCGTCTTCTACATCAACGCCCCGCGCGAATTCGCGTTTCAAGGAGCCGAACTTTTATTTGACGTCGTGGGATGCAGCTTGCTCGACGGCGAGGAACTCTCACGCGAACTGGAAGTCGTGATAGAGGAGATCCGCCGCAGCCGCGACAATCCGTCCGCACGCGTCAGCCACAGTCTTTTCTCAAATATCTTTGGGGACCATCCGAAGGCGCGACCCGTTATCGGCTACGAGGAGATTGTCCGCAACTTCAACCGCGAGACGCTCTCGGCGTTCTACAAGCGCTGGTATATTCCAAACAATATGTTCTTTGTCGGCGCTGGAGATTTCGATCCTGCCGAAATGGACGCGCACTTGGAAACTCTGGCGCGCCGCTTTCCCGCAGGAAGCGTGCCAAACCGGATCTGGAGCCGTCAACACAAATCAGCGCACAAAGAAACGCCGGTGTGCCATGTGATTCACGGTCCGTATCAGGAAACTCGACTGCAGTTCACAGTCCCTGCGCCATGCCTGGAAGACGACCAGACACCTGCTTGGGACATGTTTGCCAGCATTCTTGGTCACGGAGACTCATCGCGTCTGGCCCATGCCGTAAAAGATGAATCGCAGCTGGTGACTGCCATAGACTCCACCTTGTATACGCCGCGCTTTCCCTATGGCTTTGCCGGATTTGGCTTTTATGCCCGCACATCCACGGCGCGCGATGCGCTGTGTGCCGCAGTTGCGGAAATTTCCCGTCTCGCCAAAGAGGGTCCAACACAGGCAGAACTTCAACGCGTACTCACGGCCGCCAAGGCAGAGAAAATTTATTCCGGTGAAAGCATCGAAGGCCATGTGCGAAACATCGGCAATAATCTGATGACGACAGCACGCCTGGAGTTCGACAGCCGCTTTTTCGAGAAGCTCGGCAGGGTGACCATTGAACAGGTTCAGGCATGTGCGCAGTCTGTCTGCGACAACATTGCACAGGGTCAGGTCACTTGCGTTGCCGCCTGCAATCAGGAGCACTCAGAGCTTTTCAACGAATCCCTGCTCGCCGAAACACTGCAGAACGTCGCCGCGCAATTGCGCCAACAAGGAACCTCATCCGACAAAACTCTCTCTGCACAAGAGCGCATGGGGGCTGCGTCGCACACGTCGGAACGCAATCCGGCAATCCGGCAGATTTCCGCGCAACTCGGTGAAGGCGTCCGGCTGAATTTCAACACCAGAAATTCAACCCGGCTTCCCGTCGCCAGCCACGTTCTTGTCTGGCGCTGGGGCCAACACGAGGAACCCGAAGACAAGATCGGCCTCAATGCATTTCTTGCGCAAATGCTCACACGCGGCACTACTCGGCAAAGCTACCGCAGTTTTGTCACAGAGCTTGAGGACATGGGTGCGTCGCTCAGCGCATTCTCGACACGCGATCTTTTTGGGCTTCGCCTCGACTCACTCAGCGAAGTGCAACCCCGCGCCCTCAAGATGCTGACCGACTGCCTGTTCCGGCCGGCTTTTGCCGAAGATCAATTTGAGCGAGTGATGCGGGAAACCGAGGAAGTCCTGACCGCCCAGAAAGACAGTCCGGGATCACGCATCAGCCGTGTCAGCGGTCCACTTCTTTACGGAACTCATTGCTACGCCCGACCAGCACTGGGAACACTCGAAACGTTGAACAACATCGGCCTCGATGACCTGCACACCCAATGGAACAGATTGTTGCTCACGCAGTCGTTCGTCTTTTCGGGCGCAGGTGATTTCAACACCGATCAAACCTTCGAAATTGTGGCCGCTGAGTTGGCCGCGGCTGCATCCCAGCGAGGCGAACGCAGCGGACATGTTTCTCCGTTGCGCACACCCGAGGCGGCGCCGCAGATGCCACTCAAAGCACGTGTCGGATTTGACGTTCTTGAACGCGAACAGGCACACGTCAGCCTTGCATTGCGTTCTTATCCCCTCTCGGATTCCCGGCGAACGGCATTGGAAGTTGCCTGCAGCGTACTCGGCGGACAGGGCGGACGGCTCTTTATGGACCTACGCGATGCACAGTCTTTGGCCTATAGCCTGGGCTGCTCGCAATCGCCCTCGCTCTGGGGAGGCAGTTTCAATTGTTACATTGGAACTGCAGCCGGAAAGGTGAAGCAGGCGGTTGCGGGCATCAAGCACCACCTCGAAAAAATAGCCGCAGAAGCACCCGATGCGGATGAACTGAGCCGTGCCAAAAACACGCTCCTTGGCGGGCAAAGTCTGGACAGCCAACATCATCATTATCAATCATCCCAGCTTGCAATGAGTGACGTGTACGGATTGGGTTTCGACAATTTTCTTGGTTTCAGAGAGCGTATTGAAAAGGTTTCTGCAGACCAAGTCTCTGCAGCGGTTCGCGATCTGCTGACCAGTGAGGCTCCCTGCCTGACCATCATCGGACCAAAGGAAACGTGGGTGCCGGATAGCAGCGACCCACTTCTGAAGATGAACTGAGAATGTGTTGATGCCGGCGTGTCGTGCCGGCTCAAATCACTGCTTTTCGATGCGAGTCATGTGGGTGCTGTTCATCACATTGTGGCGCAATTCGGGCGTTGTACCGCCGGCGGGATCAAACGAGTTGAGGTCGTTGATATAGATACCGGTCGTGAGACGCCCTTCCTGAACCGAAACAATGTCATAGCTGAGATGCGAAAGGTTTTTCAAAGTACAGCCATTTCTCTGAATGACGAGAGTTGTATTTTCTTTACGGATTTCGAGCGCCGGACACGTTTCCTTCAACGCGGCGATGTCCGCATCGTCCTGCCCTGACAAATCAGCACCCATGACAAACGTCCAACTTTCAATCGTAAAGTCGATATTGCGGAACCCTTTTACGGAGGCTGGCTTCAAGACAAAATTCCCATTTTCGTAACCCAGCTCGCGTGTATTGACAGCAGCGTCGCCCAACTCAAACGTTCCACTTGTGGTAAAAACGTCTTTCTTAACAGTGCAGTTATTTTCGTAGGTAACAAACTCGCGCGTAAAAACACCATCATTCAAAACCAAAGTTTCTTCGCTCTGAGCTCCTTCAGGAGCGCAAGCGCGGTGCCAACTTCCATCAATCGATGCGGCGGCACTCTGTGAATTCTCATTTGCTGTTTGCGAGGATTCACCGTTCGCAACGCGAGCCGCACTTTGCTGCGCCGACCGCTGCAGTTCAGGTTCTGAATTTCCGCACCCCTGAAGAGAAAAAACGGCGCAGAGTGAGATTGGAAGAACCGAATGTGTGATGCCTTTGAGAATGCGAAGTTTCGATGTGAACATTTAAGACTCCTTGGAAAAATTCTCTGCGAGTCAGGCCACGCTGGCACACTCACCGAACTCGCTTTAGCAAAAGCGAAGCCAAATAATAAAAAACAATGAATACGACATGATAGTCAGCCTGACGTTTTCCAATCTAGTCGCAAATATACATTTTATGTATCTCAGAAAAGACATTTTATGTCGTTTCTGCCAATCATTCACTACACCGCCAGAGCATCGGGTTCTGAGTGCTTTGACAACACTCAGATAGCAGCAAGTAGCGACGCAACTGATTGCCAGCCACACCGGGTCGCTCACTCCATGAAGAGCTAAAAATAAAGACAACTTTAATCCTTACGAGTCGCCGAGCAAGTTCTGACTGGCACAGATTGGCCCTACTTTGCGCAGTTGATTAGACATTCACCGAGAGAAATGAATCCACGGAGGCGCCAGCTCATGTCGGGAATAAAGTCGGAAAAGTTCAACCGCGATCTCGCCTACGTCATGCACGCACTTAAGGATGTGATGCGTGAACTGGGTCATCTCGAGCTGCTGCCGTTCATTCCTTTTGTTGAGCGAAGCGAAGAAGAGACAGCAACAGCACTCAACACTGTCCCGGCCCACGCAACACAACTCGTGCAGCTTCTGTCGTTGTCGTTTCAACTTTTGAACATGGTCGAAGAAAACGTCAACGTGCAACAACGGCGCTCAGCCCAGAGCGAGTCCAGCCTCGAGAGCGAATCTGGACTCTGGCCGCAGACTTTGCGCACTCTCCGTGCGCAGGGATTTTCAGAGGAATCTGTCCGTCAGGCAATCCAAAATTTGCATGTTGAACCCGTACTGACAGCGCATCCGACGGAGGCAAAACGCTCGACTATTCTCCAGCATCACCGCGATTTTTATCTGCTGCTTGTCAGACGCGAGAATCAGATGTGGACGTCAATTGAGCAGACCTGGCATTACGATGAAATGAAGGCACTGCTCGAAAGACTCTGGCGGACCGGATCAATCTTTTTAGAGCGTCCAGATGTCGGTTCAGAAATTCGCAACGTGATGCACTATCTGAAAAACGTTTTTCCACAGCTTCTCCCTTGGCTCGACAAACGCTTCAAGGCTGCATGGCAGGAAGTCGGTTTTGTGAACGCGCCAAACTTTCTTGCCGGCGAATATCCCAAATTCCGACTCGGCAGCTGGGTGGGCGGCGACCGCGACGGACACCCATTGGTGACAGCAGACATCACGCGAAGCGCACTTGAAGAACTCAGGCTCAATGCTTTGATTGTCATCAGACATAAGCTCATCGAGCTGGCGAAAAAACTCAGCATCGCAGATTTTCCGCAAGGAATGCCCACGCAACTGACCGAAAGACTGTCCGAATGCGGAAAGAACTTTCCCGAACTGCACGCACGCGCTGTTTCGCGCAATCCACATGAGTCACTGCGCATTCTTGTGCACATCATGATCGATCGGCTGCCCATCGAGGTGGTGCGTGACCATGCGACACACCTGAGTGAAAGGCCATACAGTTACCAGCATCCCGATGAAGTTATGCACGACCTCAAAATCCTCGCCGCTGCGCTGAATGAAATAGGCGCGCAGCGGATCATGAATGCCGACTTACATGAAGTGGTTCGCCTTTTGGAAACCTACGGATTTCACAGTGCACGACTCGACATTCGACAAAACAGCCGTTTTCACGAAGCGGCAATTCAGCAGCTGATGATTCATGCCGGCGTTGCAAACGCTGAAAATTATCCAAACTGGAGCCATCACGAAAAAAGCGAATTCCTCATGCAGGAACTGCGCAACATGCGACCATTTACGACCCGAACTCAGACGTACGAAAGGCAAACGCGTGATGTGATGCAGTGCCTGAATGTAATCCTTGAGCACAGACAACGCTTTGGAGGCTCCGGCCTGGGCGCGTACATCGTGAGCATGACCCACTCCTCACTCGACTTGTTGACTGTCTATCTCCTTGCCCGTGAGGCCGGACTCACTGAAGTTCGCAATCACCAGATGATTTGCCCGATTGCGGTTGTCCCCCTCTTTGAAACTATTGAAGACCTTCAGTCCAGTGTGGAAATCCTTGATGCTTTCCTCGCTCATCCTGTCACGCGTGCAAGCCTTGAGTTTCAAAAGCAGGAGGAGGGACTGCAGCGGCCGCGCCAGCAGATCATGCTCGGTTACAGCGACAGCTGCAAAGACGGAGGAATTCTTGCAAGCCAGTGGCAACTTTATCAGGCACAAGCCGAACTCACGCGGATCGGCGAAAAACACGGCGTGGATCTGTTCTTCTTTCATGGCCGGGGCGGAACAGTCAGCCGTGGTGCGGGACCTATCAACCGCTTCATGCAATCACTTCCGCCGAAAGCATTGCATTCAGCTTTCCGCATGACTGAACAGGGCGAAACAATTGCACGCAAATATGCGAATCAGGCGACCGCGGTCTACAACCTCGAAGTGCTGCTCGCAAGCGCCAGTTCTGAGAGCCTGCAGAGTCCACAAAAGAAACCCCAAGAGAGCTGGGCCGACGAAGTCATGAACACACTCTCGGAGGTCAGTCTTTCGGCTTATCGTTCACTCATTACGCGCGACGATTTCATGACTTTTTTTCGTCAGGCCACCCCTATCGACGTGCTTGAGCATTCACGCATCGGAAGTCGTCCGTCCAAGCGGACAGGTCAGGCAACACTGGAAGATTTGCGCGCCATCCCTTGGGTCTTCAGCTGGAATCAATCAAGGTTTTATCTTCCAAGCTGGTACGGCGTTGGAACTGCTCTTTGCGAACTGGAGGCCAACGAACCAGAACGCTTTGCCAAGCTTTGTAAACACATCACGGCCCTGCCGCTCCTCAATTATGTGCTCCACAACGTTGAAACCACTGTAGCCTCGGCAAGCGAGGAGATCATGCTTGCCTACGCTGAACTTATTGAACAGTTGGAAATCAGGCATGCGTACATGGAACTTATCCTCGGCGAATTCCGGCGGACACGACAAATGCTCGCCCGAGTCTTCGGCTCGTCCATAGAGCAAAGGCGTCCGACCGTCGTGAAAACGATTTCCTTGCGCGAACCAAGTTTGCAACTCCTGCACGGACTGCAAATTTTCCAATTGAAAGAATGGCGCAAGAGCGACCCGAACGACACCGAAAAGCGCGAGCAATTACTGGCAAAGATCTTTGCAACCATCAATGCAATAGCAGGCGGATTGCGCAATACAGGATGAGTGACTACCAAGCTGTGCTCACTCAACGTAAATACCAAACTCATATGCGCTTTCATTGCCGGACTTATCGCGGACCCTCAGCGATCCCGGAGCAAGCGTTGTCCTCAATTTGAATGACTTTTTATTGGACTGCTGCCAGGTCGCACCGGAATCAAAAGAATAGGCCAGCTCGTGCAAGCCAACTCCGCTGTCACTTGCATTGATGATGACCACCTCAGTTTGAAGACTTTCATCGACTTTTGAAATCCCTTGAATCAACGGCGGTGTCACGTCAGCCTGCGGAAGCGTGTCGCCAATATTTTCTGCGAATGGCGAGACCCGCTGATCAACCAGTGAAATTCCCAATAAATTTCCCACCGCAGGAACTGCCAATCGTACAACAAATCGGGCCTGAAGAATTTCGTTTGCCTTCACAACTGCCGGCTCAAGCATCCGCTGTTCATCGACGCTCAGTTTGCGCTCTGCGACAAGTTCGCCGCTCTGACGAACAACTGTAAGACTCGAAACTTTGAATACATCGACGACCGGCAGCTGATAAAAGCTCCAGACACCCAAGATTGCCGCAAACACACTTCCCGACTCGGTGATTCTCAACTGCGCACCGTCGAGCGGTATATTGGCAGGGTTGTCGAGACTAGCAACAAGGTAACTGCCCAGAATTGGAACCGGCTGAAGCGGAATTCCAGTTGGTTCAGAAGACTTCGACCCTGCCTCGGAGGAATTTTGCGAACCAGTGTTTGGAGTTGTCTTTTTTTGTTCTGGAGCATCCGCCGGCAAATTTACAAACTTATCGTCGCCGGAAGAACCGCAGCCAACCAGAACCACAGCCACAAACAACACGGAGTGAAGCAACATAGAACCTCCGACAGACTCACCTATTTATTCTTCGGAGGATAAAAGAATTTTCTTAACCGTAATTAAAACAGAATGGAACAAGATAATTGTTTCAGTTAGTTATAAAATTTTTGAATTAATTTTAAGATTATAATAAGAAACGGAAACGGAAAAAATATCAACAACTGTATGGCCTAGAGTCGATTCCGGAGGGCTTGTAAAGAACTCAATTCTTACGAGTACTTTCAGTGATCGCAAGACCAGACATCGCCGGCAAGGTGGTCTCCACAAAACCGTCTCTGACCTCAATCATCTGCCCTTTGCAACCAAACATACTCGGCGAGGTGCGGCGGCGGGCAGAAACCATGTCACAGTATGTGCCGTCGGCCATTGAGGTTGGCACACGAATCGAAACCGGTTTCGGTTCAATATTGAGTGCAAACCACCCCTTCGCTTCGCGCGAGAATGCAATCTGGCCACCCTGCTGAGAGTTCCACCAATCTGAAAGTCCGGCAGCACCCACTTCATTTCTAAACTTCACGAGCGCCAATACGTCCGATTCGCGATGCTCACACAACCAACCACTTTTACCACAGCGAGTTGTTCCGTCCTCGGCCCACACAGCCAATGTTTCGCCGCTCGAATTCACAGGAGGACCTTCGTAGTCGTACTGGAATTGATAACCGCTCATGAGCGCGACTGTTCCATAATTGAATGCAAGCAGGAACATATTTGCCAAAGTGTGCAATGCGCCGTCGCGGTAGGTCAACACCAAGCCGCCGCCGCCATGGCCGCGCTGGTTGTCGTGATTGTCGGTAAACACGACCGCTTTCTCGGGCGGGAGAAAACCCCAGCCCTCGCCCATAGAAGCGAGCGCCGAAAGGTTGCCGCGCCGGAAGAGATTTCCAAGCGTCAGACCGACGCGGAATTCCGTGACCGAACCGTTCTCAATGTATTCACGTGAAGAGATTGGTTCACCGCCCTGATCGATCACTTCTTGAAATATGAATGAGGGCTTATTCAATTTGGAGACGATTGCACCGATGTCGCCCGAAGCCATGTGCTTTGCAGCGTCAATCCGAAAACCACGCACACCGATGCGGATTTGCTCATTGAGAAAATCGGCAATCGTGCGGCGAACAGATTCGGATCCTGTGTTGAGGTCAGCCAGTCCGAGGAGTTCGCAGTTCTGAACTTCCCAACGGTCTTGGTAATTGCGGATGACGTTGTCAGAATGACGTCCGCAATGATGAAAGTCGGCAAAAGAGAAGAGTCCGGGATAACTATAGCGCTGGTACTGCGAGCCCGCGGAACCGGCTTCGGATTGGTTGTAGGGAAGAGTCTGAGCCATGTGGTTGATGACAGCGTCGGAGATGACAACCACGCCCGCGGCGTTGCAGCGACGCACCATGTTCTCGAATTCTGCGCGCGAGCCGCTGCGGCTTTCGAGTTTGTAGCTGACAGGTTGGTACCTTTGAAACCACGGGCTGTTCGGCATCAGGCGATGTTCTTGCGGCGGAGAGATTTGCACGGCATCAATGCCGGCTGGTCCGAGCACGGACTCGCACTCACGGGCAACGTCTTTCCACGTCCACTCGAACAGGTGGACGTACGATGAGACTTCAGGAATGGAGCGGATTCTTGTAAAAGAAGAGCGTTCGGTTGAGCGTTCGGAGGAGCGGGTTTGCGAGAGGCTGGAATCTGTATTCGATGCGGAACCACAGCTGATAAGCCACCAACAACAGGCGGCAGCAAAGGCAATCGCTCGCATTGACCAACATCTGCTCGTCAAAGTCTTCCCCTCGCTAAGTTTACTAACAATTCCCTATTGTTAGCTGTGGATACACAAGTGTGAAGACGACACTAGATCAGTTTTGGACTGCCGGCCAGACTTAGATGATCAGTTTTCACATAAAATTTATAAATAGCTGAAATGACTAAGTATGATGGCGATCTAAAAAGCCTAAAAATGAAGCAGGAAATTGTATTTTCGCAATACCGCCCGTTGAATCGAATTCCCAGTCGAATCGTTCCTTTGCGTTCCACGTGCGCTGGCGGCGGACATATTGCCATGTGAGGGTTGCGATTCTCGCTTTCAGCTCGCCGAGCTGCTGCTCATCGGGCGTTTCCCTTTGAGCAAGTGCAGCAATGATCTCGCGATAACCGATGGCTTTTCCTGCCTGACTCAGTGCGAATTCAACGCCGAACTGCTGCTGGAGGCTTTTCACCTCGGCAAGCCAGCCGGAAGCGAACATGGCATCAATACGTGAAGCGATTCTGCCGCGAAGGACATTGTCGTCACAATCGACCCTGATAACGTAACTAGAAC
>JBEDKY010000363.1:0-6152 GCA_041171905.1 Pseudomonadota bacterium | reverse complement strand
GTCGTCCACTACGGTGAACAACTCGTGGGGAGCTTTGCTGAGTCCCGTGCGGGAAATTTGTTCAAGCCATTCAATCAGACCGGTGTAATAGCCGTCGGTGTTCAGTACGACGACCGGCTTGGCGGTAAATCCCAGAGTGTTTGCCGTGAGAACTTCAAAGAGTTCATCGAGGGTGCCAAGCCCGCCTGGCAGAATGAGAAAGGCATCTGCCTCGCCAATCAGAATGTCTTTTCTTTGGGCCATCGATTCGACCGTCACCAGCTTTTGAATGCGTGCGTGGGCAAGTTCCCGGTTAGCAAGTTTTTCAGGCAGAACACCCAAAACTTCCCCACCTGCCGCCAAAGTGCCATCGGCCGCAGCGCCCATCAGTCCATCCTTGCTGCCTCCATAGACAAGGCGAATGCCTTTTTGACCCAGCAATAATCCAACTTCTCTTGCCACATCGCGAAAGGCGGGCGAATTCCCCTGTTGTGCACCGCAGAAGATGCAAATCGAGCGGGCATGGATCTTCATGATTTTGATTTACCTGCGAGTTAGTTCTGATTGCGGGTCAGTGCTTGCTGGTTGTCCGGCGCAGATATTGGCACGGAAGCAAGCGTCGGTGCAAACGTCACGAGCGGTCGGCTCATTCGCAGACTAAGGACTTGCCCAGCTAAGAGCAGGACAATTTGCAAAAGGTCGGTGTCCCTGACGCCTGTAGCCGAATCCAGCACCAGTACCAGCGCGAGGCCGCACAGTAGACCGAGGAACTGCCACCAATGAGTCAGCTCGCGCCCAATGCGAATTGAATTACGAATGTGCATCTGGGGACGCATACCGAGCATGACAATTCCGAAAAGCATCGCTGGAGTGAATGCCAGCAAGCGATGCACGGGGAGACTTTCTATCGGGCCCATGACGATTGCCCGCGATCCGTAAATATGGATTGCAAGCCAGCCGCAGGCGCTCAAGGTGATAGCCGAAATGGCTGTCGGAATAGTCCAGAAAGTTCGGCTTGAGATGGTGCGGTTTTGCGGGTTCTGCAAACTCGAGGCCGCGCCGAAAAGTAGCGCTGCCAAAAAAGCGAATGTGCGCGGCAGCTCTGGCAGAACCAGTAGCTCAAGGTTACTCGCGGACAGTGAAACACCAGCCGTTTGCAGTGCGTACTTTACAGAGGCCGCCTCATCAGCGAGAAACACCGATGCAGAAATAAGCAGTAAAAGTGCGCCCCACCGTTCGCCGGACGTGGTCAGGGCATCACCAACAAACAACCGCCTCCAAAGCGCTCTGCTGCAGGGAATGAAGGTAAGTGCGAGAATGTTGAACGCCGCGGGGTGCCGAAAAGTCAGCGAGTGGCCAAGTGCGACAAGCCCAGCTGATAAGAGAACTCCAGCAAACGCAGCCCGTTTCCAAGTTTGCAGTTCAGGCACGGGTGTGCGGATGAGTTCACTCCAATGAGTCAACGTTGTGAAAAGGCATCCAGCCAAACTGGCCAACAGTGCCCAACCGAAACCACTCAGATAGCCAGCGCTGCACAACACGGCTGATTGGCAAAGCAGGGCGGCAAGAGCGAGGCCCAGCAAAAGAGAACCACTTTGTGCAGAAATCTGCTTGTTGGTTTTTTTTGATAACGTTCTCATACGGGTGAGCGCCATCCTCTTTTAGCGAGCGGTCAAAGTTTTTGATTTTCGGATCGTTTTAGGGGCTATCAGAGAGCAAAGGCGGACGCCAGAGTTTTTTCTTTATGAATTCACTTGTTCCCAATTTAATTGTGAATTATCGACAGTTCGCGGCAGAACAACCTGTTTCCGCAGGAAAGCTGGTTTTTTGATGGCAACAATCGAACACATTTCAACAACCCGACTTCCCACATTGTGGGGCCCCTTCGAGCTCTCTCTTTATAAAGAGTCAGGTTCTGAAAAAGAGCACCTGATACTTTGGATGGGCGATTGGAATCGTTCAGGTTTTGCTCCACTTGTCAGACTCCACTCTGAGTGTCTGACGGGTGATGTTTTTGGCTCGCTCCGTTGTGATTGTGGTCAGCAGCTTGCCGACGCCCTGCAGGCTATTGCCCGCGAAGGATGCGGAGCAGTTCTTTACCTGCGGCAGGAAGGACGGGGTATTGGGCTTTCGGCAAAACTGAAAGCTTATTGCCTGCAAGATCAGGGGTTGGATACAGTAGAAGCGAATATTGCTCTGGGTTATGCAGCGGACGAGCGTAATTTTTCGGTCGCGGCCGAGCTCTTGAATGCGTGTGGAGTGCGGCAGATTCGGCTGATGACCAATAATCCGGATAAGATGGAAGCTCTCGAGCAAGCCGGTGTGCGGGTTCTAGAGAGAATTCCTGTACTGCCGTCTGTTCAGCAGGAAAATACCCGGTATTTGCGCACGAAAATTCAAAAAATGAGACATATCATTAGCCTCGACAGCCTGAACGAAGCTGACTCGGCACCGTTGGGAGAGGGCTGATAACAGCCGCTTCCAGAGTATCGGACGGTTTATTTCGCATTCCCGCGCATACAATCCTGCCAATTTGTCGTCACACCTGCGCAGACTTTTGCGACTGGAGCTTTTTCTTCGTGTGGTATGCTTATTTCAGGACGTTTAAGGACAATAACGGGACAGCCCAAGGGGGGAGAAATGCGTGTCGCTGTTTTTCAGCGCCTTGGCGCTTTATCCCTTTGCACATTGCTGCCCCAGATTGTGCAGCAATCGGCGGCCGCTGAGACTGAGATTTTTCTGGCCGACGTAAACGTTCGCTACCATGTGTTGCCCGGAGTCAGTCTTGGTCATCGTCGGTCTGAACCTGCTCGGACCGAGCTGCGGGCCAAGGCTCTCACTCTTCCAAAGGCCTCTGCGTCTGTCTCAGTTCAAAAAAAGGTGAGCTGGGAATCCTCGTGCGAGGAACCGGTCCGGTTGAGTTTTTTCGGGGATTTTTGGGTTCCTCCACACGGAGCCGCGGCAGGACTCAAACAGGGAATCTTTGATCATCTGCAGCCGTTGCTCAATTGGGCTGATTTCAATGTGGTTAATTTTGAGGGCAACATAACCACATCCAACAAGCGCGAGTTCCCAAAATTTCCTTTTGCTCTGAAGCAGGCGACAGACAGTGCGCAGTGGCTGACTGCGGCCGGAGTGAAGCATTTCACCCGCGCCAACAATCACTCGATGGATTTCGGCTGGAAGGGTGCCCAGGATACCTCCGCGGCAATCAAGAAGGCGGGCGGTCATTACGCAGGAATCGGGCCCAATCTGAATGCAGCGCTGCAGCCGATGTGGATGGAAAAGAATGGAACAAAGATTGCGGTATTTTCCCTGACAACGACCTATCCTGCCGAGGCGTGGGCGGCCAGCAAGCGCGCCGGAGTTGCCTTTCCAGCTGCTTCGACAGTCAAAGAAATTATAACCCAGGTCCGGAAGCAGGCTGACTTTATTGTTGTGGTTTTTCACTGGGGCGATGAACTTAAGCCATCAATTAAGCCGCATCAGGAAGAGTATGCCAAAATGGTGCTTAAGGCCGGTGCTGATTTTGTGGTTGGGCACCATGCCCATGTGGCGCAGAAAATCGACTCGGATTACGCCGACGGCACAATCGTCTATGGGGTCGGAAACTTTTTGTTTTCATCATTGTCGCGCGACGCGAAATTTGCACTTGGCACACATGCTGAATTTTGTACGAGCGGGCAGCCCGACGAAACGGGTGCAACGCACTCATACCGGCTGGTCTTCACGCCCCTTATGACCCACAATCGCAGCACCGGCTACAAATCGCGGCCCATGAGCCTGTCTGAGTTTCTCCCGTATGCGCGTCAATACCTGAAAGAACGGCACTTTTCGCCCGATCTTGAGTTCTTCCTGCCCGGCGAAAATCAGGTGAGGACGTTGTCCGAATGGTTGCAGCCCCGCTCGCAAGCCTCTAAAGAAGGACGTGCAGTCAATTAAGACCACAGTCCACTTTGGGGTAAAAAATGAACGTCCTTTCTATGGTCAAGCCGGCCAACGAACCGATTGAGAATATCCGCGACACCGAAAGCGCATGGGCAAAGTTCGAGGCTGCAACAAAAGAAATTCCACTCGGACTCGAGATTCCGATGATTATCGGCGGTCAGAAAATTTTTTCAAAGCAGAAAGGCAAAAGCCTGAATCCTGCGACAAAGCAGCTCGTTTGTACCTTCCAGGAAGCTGACTCTGCACACGCGCAGTTGGCTATCGACGCCGCGCTGGCTGCAAAGCCCGCTTGGGCCGCACTTTCACCGGCGACCCGGCTGCAGAAGTTTCGCGATCTCGAGGCAGTGCTTGCAAAGTGGAAATATCAGACCTGCGCCACAGCCGCGGTTGAGTGCGGATATACGGCAAATGAGTGTTCGGCGAGCTGGGCTGAATTGATGGACTTCGTCCGATTCAACAACTGGTTCTATTCAGAGTTGCTCGCAGAGCGCATGGGCGACGGTCCGATGGAGACAAACCAGCTACAGTTGAGGCCATTGAAAGGTTTCACACTGGCGGTAACACCGTTCAACTTTCCAATTGCTATCGGCTACAATCTGCCGCTGGTGATGGCACTGACAGGCAATACGGTTGTCTGGAAACCAAGCAGCGACGCCGTTCTAACAAGTTATTTGTTGATGCTGGCGCTTGAGGAAGCTGGATTTCCGAAGGGTGTCATCAACTTCATGACCGGTGAAGGGCCAAATTGCCTTCCAGCTGTTTTGCGTCATCCGGAGTTGAACTGCCTGAACTTCACGGGCAGTTTCCACACTGCACGTATTTTCGGAAACTATCTGTTCAACACTGATTTTCCACGCGCAAATTTTCCTCGCTTCATTGCTGAAACGGGCGGGAAGGATTTTCTCGTGGCAGACGCCGACATCGATGTGATCGATACTGCTCAGGCAATCGTGCAGGGAGCATTTGGCCGCAGCGGACAAAAATGTTCAGCAAACAGTGTTGTTCTGGTTGACGAGAAGGTGTGGCCCGCGCTCAAGTCTGAGCTCGTCCGACAAACTCAGGCTCAGCTCATGACCAATCCTGTCGAACGCAGGGCGGATTTGGGGCCGGTCATCAATCAGCGCGCTTTTGACAAAATCAAGACGGCAATTGAAAACGCCAAGAATGACAAAAATTGCTCGATCATCGCCGGCGGCAAGGCCGACGACTCGCAAGGCTATTATATTGAACCGACACTGATTGAGGTCAACACCGACAAACATGACCTTTTGGCTGTTGAGATCTTTGGCCCTGTGACTGCGATTCGCACATTCAAAACTCTCGAAGATGCGGTTCGTATCATCGAGCAGCATCCTTACCGTCTGACTGGCTCTGTCATCAGCAGGAACGAAACTTTCCTCGAGCGAGCGATACCGACGCTTTCCCAGCTTGCGGGAAATTTTTATGTCAATCGCAAGACAACAGGAGCTGTCGTCAATCAACAGCCCTTCGGCGGTGACGGTGCCAGCGGAACGAACGCGAAAGCCGGCGGCAAATGGTACGTGCTGAATTTTGTTTCGCAGGGTTCAATCACGCGCCGGCACACGCGCAGCACGACACCGCAAGCTTTTGTCGCGCTCAAAAACAGTCAGACACCCTGATTCAACTCTTCGTCTTTACGGCTTGCAAGCCTGACCATCGCATCGCTGTTGCGCGCAGTGATGCGATTTTTTCGTCTGATTCGCATGATAAAAATGTTCTGCCCGGGTCGTTTGAAAGGCCTATTTCATCGAGCAGAAGACAAGCATCTACAAGTAGTCGTGCAAAACCCGTGACCGGTCCTGTGGTTTCCCCACCAAGTCCTCGACACACTTTTTCCCGGAGCGGAGCAGCTTTGCTGCGGATGAGTGTTTCCATTGCCTCACTGAATGGAGTCGTCGGTTCGATTTGCCCAGCGGCTATTCGCGAGTGCAGATGCAAGCGGAGCTTTTGAAGAAATGAATCTCCGTCAACAGCGGGTAAAGCCGGACAAGAACACAGGCACAAAAATACTTCTGCTGTCATCCGTGCCTGCCGCTGCAACCAGCGCAGTGCTTCAAGAAATTTTCGCCACGCTTGTTCGTCGGCACTGTCAGGAAGAGAAAAACGTCCTTCGCCCATGCGCTGAAAGAATTCGAGTTGGGTCTTTTCTTCCAGCGAGAGCGGCCAGCTCTTGAAAGCCTGCGGCCAATTGCGTGAAGCAAAGC
>JBEDKY010000362.1:0-17594 GCA_041171905.1 Pseudomonadota bacterium | reverse complement strand
AGCCGGATGCGCGACGGACTGAATATTATTGATGCACTTGTTGAAGCTGGTCCGGTCCGCTTGCGGCCCATTTTGATGACGACGGCCGCGATGATCTTCGGCATGCTTCCGATTGCCATCGGCCACGGCGACGGCGGCGAGGCACGTGCACCGATGGCGGTCTGCGTCATCGGCGGTCTCATCAGCTCAACAGTGCTGACTCTTGTCGTGGTACCGAGTGTGTTTGTTCTGGTTCAAAGGGCGCAAGAAAGGGCAAAGGCTGCCGTGCTCTCGCTAAGAACGCGGTTTGCAGAGTGACTCAGCTCAACATTGACTCGACGTGTCTGCACAGCAGCCTGATTCAGGGCTCAAACGTCACGACGATTTCAATTTCCGCTGCCGGATTCAGACCCAAAATTCTGATGCTCTTACCATCTGCTGCCAGCTGAATTTTTTCTGGAGCGACGGCTTCCGCGCCGGCTTTCACCGAAATAATTTTTGAAGCTTTGACGGGCAGGTTAAAAACTGGCTCCGGCAGCGATGTTTGTGCAATCTGTTTTGCAAATTCGGAGTAGTCACTGCTCGCGGTGATATCAATCAGTATTCCTTTTTCGGCCTGAATCAGGTTGTTGTAAGGATATCCAAATACTCCATGCTCAGTGGTTTCTTTTGTCGTCCCGCCGCCACTCACTGGCAGGACGCCATGAAACTTGAGACCAGCGAGCTTGTGTTTTTGAGTTATTTTATCCTTGAGCGCCTGCGCGCTGGGCCTGTTATTTTTCAGCGAGACATCGTTGCAACCCGGATCCTGCGCATCGCTGATGAAGACAACCTGTGCAAGCGCACCGTCACGAAAAAGCTTGGTCCGCTTGTCGAGAATCTGACTTAAAGCCGTCATCCCTGCTTCGCAGCCGACCCCGTGATGCGGATTCTGCAGAGCAACAGACAGACACCTTTTACTGTTTGCATTCGTTGCCTCCGGCTTGAACCACTCATCGGTGCAGAGCGGATCCGGATACGAACCCACTTGACCACCGGCAAGTCGGTATTTTTCAAATGCAGCAGATGAAATAAGCGACAAAAAACCGGGCTCGGATGCGATTCCTGTATACTTATCCACACCAGCATGAACGTTGTTCAAGTTGTTTGGATCGCCGGGAAGGGTTGTCATCACTGCCAAACGCGTGTCGCCGAACCAATCGGCTGCCGCAAGCATCTCAAACCCGGTCTTTACGTTAGTGAGATACGTTTTCATCGAGGATGAATTGTCGAAAATAAACAGCAGGTCGTTCGGGGTCGACTTGGGGCCGTATTTGAAGCTGGTTTTATTGGACTGCCCTATGTTCTCGCCATTCGCATCAGCGGAAGGAGAATTCTGACCGACGTTTTCAGTTGAAGACTTTTTGTTCGAACGAGATTTGGGGCCGTTGTTGGCCGACTGATATGCCGGTTCCCCACACGATGACACGACGATGCAAAACAACAACGCCGAGATCACAAATCGAGTCGTCATGGTACCCTCCGCAGCCGACCAGCACGTTACTTATCGGAATTTGACGGCGGAGAGCCAAGTATCAATTCGAAAAGCCCAGTTTATTTAGGCTCTTTTAACCTTCAAAACGTCTTTCTTTGTCTTGGAGTCGAGCGTTTTTTCGAAAATAAAACCACCCGCCTTAAAGCAATCCTGAGCGGAGGTCTTCTTCACCCAATCCAGATTCCCCGTGCTGGCACCGCATGAGTTTCCACCGCCGCAGTCGTGCGGCTTGGCTTTGAGGAATTTGTTGTTGAAGACCTCGTTCGCAACGCGGATTTGTTCCTTGGTCACGGCACACTGTGCAGTGCCTTTACAGGTGTTTGTACCAAAGCACTGAACTCCGTCTTTGGGAGCGTGCATTTCCAGCATCGGCTCGGTCTTTGATGCCGACGCCGTTGCCAAAACTGAACCACCAGAGATTCCAACCGCAGCGGCTGAAAGCAAAGATTTTTTCAGTGACATGATTCTCTCCAGAGTGATGATTATTTTTTCACTTATAAATTCACCCACAGTCCAAGCACTATTGCCCTGCGAACTGTGATGGACTCCGCCTCCCCCAAGTTGCCGTGCCGCGCCTGCAATCGTATGATTCTGCATGGACTCCAGCTCAGAGGATGCCTGTGCCAGATTCACTTTTAAAGCAACAAAGGAACTTCGGGCAATGAGTCGACTCACCCTTACCTTGACGCAGCTCGAATACCTCGTTGCTCTGGATCAACACCGCCATTTCGGCAAGGCCGCAAAAGCGTGTCACGTTTCGCAACCGACGCTCAGCATGCAACTGCAAAAGCTCGAGGCAGAACTGGGAGTTGTGTTATTCGACCGCTCGCTTCAACCACTCTTGCCGACGGCCGACGGTGAACCGCTTATTGCACAGGCACGCGTTGTTCTTTCGGAAGCCCGCAGGCTTGCCACTCTCAGCCACGAGGACAACAAAGAACTCAAAGGGGAGCTGCGTATTGGAGTCATTCCAACCGTCGCACCCTACCTCATCCCTTTGTTCATTGAACACATGGCACAGACCTATCCCAAGTTGACACTCACTGTTGACGAGTTGCAGACGACGCAGATTCTTCATGAATTGGAACAAGAACGAATTGATGTTGGTCTTCTGGCGACTCCCCTGAAGGCAGAACAAATTGAGGAAGAACAGCTGTTCCGTGAACCTTTTCTTCTCTATGCACACAACAAGCATCCACTCGCGAGGAGGAAACTTGTCAGTGAAGATGATCTCGATGGCTCAGAAATGTGGCTTCTGTCTGAGGGACACTGCCTGCGATCACAAATTTTGCGCTTTTGCTCGCTGCGCA
Source organism: Pseudomonadota bacterium (assembly GCA_041171905.1). GTDB lineage: Bacteria > Bdellovibrionota_B > Oligoflexia > Silvanigrellales > Silvanigrellaceae > RFOM01. The sequence continues at coordinate 14,771 of JBEDKY010000362.1, read as the reverse complement.
ATAGCCACTCGGTGCTGAAAAACGTGCGGTTTGAGGCCGGTAATTTGGAAACATTGCAGCGCTTGGTCGACACGGGTCGCGGCTACACACTGATTCCGTGGCTTGCAGCCTATCGCCAATCTGCGAAAAACTCTGTTTTGCGGGAGTTTTCCAAGCCGGTTCCGCAAAGACAAATTTCACTCGTCTGGCGCAGGACCCAACTCAAGCGCCGTGCAATTCAGGCGTTGGGCAAAGCGATACTCGCCTGTCTTCCCGAAGAACTGAGAAAAATGCAGTCTTCTGCAACAACGGTGCAAAGCGAAACTCTCCCGGCATGGTAATTTCGTTCTCTCAACCTCATCGCAGGACTCAAAGCTAAAAGTTTAACAGTAAATATTAAATCAATACTTTCGGATATTTAAAAAAAAATTAAATCCAAACTCAACTTGTGGGAGCGGTTTACCGCTGAGCCGTTCAAAGGAACTTATTCGACAGGAGCAAATATGAAGAGCGTACTTCCTCTCAATGGACTTCTCCTAGGTGCCTCCTCTCTGATGGTGCTCGCTTGCGGAAACCAGGTCACACAATTCAGCAGTCCAAACTACACGGGAGCGACATACAGCCTCTCCGGAAGTGCAACCGATAAAACCAAGTCAATCAAAAAGGCGCTCGAATCTGCAGATGCCACGAGCGTGCCCGTCGAGAGTGGAATGAGTGAAGAAGAGAAAATGAAGGCAGACGCCGAGGAAAAAGCAATTCTCGAAGCAATATTTCCGCCTGATTCGGCAGGAGGAGCAGCGGCTGTCGTGACTGAGGCCGAAGCAGTTGCCGCTGCAGCAAAGGCCGAAGCCGATGCTGCTGCGAAGGCAGCTGCTGATGCTGCGGAAAAGGCAGCGTCAGATGCTGCAGCAATAGCTGCTGCAGACGCGGCTGCAAAAGCCGCTGCCGATGCTGCTGCCCAGAAAGCTCTTGCAGATGCGGCTGCAGCAAAGGCGGCAAATCCAACAAGCACCGCTGCTGCTGATGCCTTGCAACAGGCACAAGAAAAAGCCCTCGAAGCCGCAAGAGCTGCGGCTGCGGCGGCTGCGAAAGCAGCTGACGATGCGAAAACCAAGGCGAGTGCAGACGCGGCTGCAGCAAAGGCGGCTGCTGATGCCGCAAAAGCTCAGGCCGATGCAGCAGCAAAAGCGGCTGCAAAGCGTGCACATGACAGGGACGAAGACGACAAGAAGAAGCGTTCGGGAAAAAAGAGTGAAGAGGAAGAGCGCGAAGACGAAGACGACGACCGCGACTTTAGTGATGACGGTGATTTTGAAACAGCACTTCCGCGCATTGCCGTCGGTGACGATGCGGCAGCCTTCAGAGAAGCATGCGCACAGGCGATGAAGGTCGACAAAGGAAAACTTGTTATTGCCGGCGAAGGCAAGGGAAAACTCAACAAAGATTCCGTCTTGGTCGTCTATGCCGTCGGTGGTTCTCTGACAGTCAAGCCAGAAGGTGAGAAGTTCCGCGGCCTGTGTGTGTTTGCCTCAGGCGGTGCAAACGTGACCATCAACGCTGGAAAAACAAGAGTGAACGGTCTGTACATCTATGAACGCGGAAACAACAACAAAACAAACGCTAATTTCTCAGACAGCGGCAGATTCAAAAGCGGCGTTGTGATGTTTTCAGGTAATGCAAATGCAGTCATCATCAAGGGCGTGAACGACTGCAAATGCAAAAAACTCAAAACCTACGGAAGTCCGGGCAGTGTCACTTGTGGCAAATAGTCACAAAGGCCGTACTTAGAGCGACTGGTATTCAGCAATTTTCCGCGCGACAATCTTAACGGAATCGCGCCAAAATTCGGGAGTCTGAAGATCAACGCCCAAGTGCTTGCGGGCCAGCTCTTCAGCGGTCATCCGACCTGTGTCACGCAACAGGCTGACGTAATTTTTATAGAACGAACCCTGCTGCTTTTCACGCTGTGCGTAAACACCCAGAGCGAACAGGTATCCGAAGGTATACGGAAAATTGTAAAACGACGTTCCGCTGATGTGAAAATGCAGTTTGCTGCACCAAAAGAGCGAATTCATCTCGCTGAGAGTGTTGCCATAGGACCGTGTCCAAGAATGCGTCATGAGCGACGAGAATTCTTCCGGAGTCAGGGTGCGTTCAGCACGTTTTTCATAGAGGTCTTTTTCAAACCAGAAACGGGCCGGAATATTCAGCAGAAAGGCTTCCGCACTGCCGAGCTCTCCCCAAAGAATCTTACGTTTCTCATTGCTGCCGACAGCATTGCGCAACAGCACGTCACCGACAACAGTCTCTGCAAAAATACTCGCCGTCTCGGCCAGTGTCATCGGATACCAAGTTTCGGGAATCGGCAAATCGCGCATCACCCAATTGTGGAATGCGTGTCCCAATTCATGGGCTAGAGTTCCGACGTCTTCAAGACTTCCGCGGTAGGTCATGTAGACACGTGGTGTGCGCGACTTTGCAAATCTCGTGCAATAAGCACCCGGACGCTTGTTGTCGCTGACGGTGCCTTCAATCCAGCCGTTCTTGGTCATGATGTCGACGAACTCACCCATCTGTGGATCGACATCCGCAAAAGCTTTACGAATCAGCTCAATCGCCTGCGCGAACGGAATCAAGGTTTCGTCGGGCGACGGTGCTGGTGCGAACAAATCCCACGGTGCGAGCGCATCGAGCTTAAACTCTTTTGCCTTAATTCGCAGTGCATCACGACCGACTTCGGCGCTTTCCTCGACCACGTTCATCATGGCGTTCAAAGTTTCTGCCTTGATACGGTTTGAATGCAAAGGCTTATCAAGAAAATGCAATTTCTTGGTTGCGCTGCGGGTCCGGTAATTATCCAATCGCCAACCTGCGAGAGAATTGAGAATCGACGCGCAGGATTCCTTCTGCGTCTCCCAAGCGGAATTTGCTGCACGGTAACAAGCAGCCCGCTCCTCACGGTCGCCGCTGAACAGCCCGCCCGCCGCGCGCGCAAGCCCCATCTTTTCAATTTTTCCGTTGCGCTGCACTTCACACTGAAGTGAAGATGAGATGTTGTCGTACAACGTGCCCCACGCCTGCGGACCGTTGACGGAGAATCGGGTCAGAAGTTTCTCGGCATCAAGGCCAAGGAGAAAAGGCGCCCATGCGCGTTCCTGACTCACGGCAAAGCGGTGCGGAGAAAATTCTTGCCGGGCGAGACACGCCTGCGCAAACGACTCGCCCGACTGGGTGAGAATGAGTTCCAACGACGTGAGCGATTCTCCGAGCTGAGTCATCAACTGACGCAAAACTGCCTGCATCTGCCGAGCTTTGCTGTGACCGCCGTCCACGCTCAGCTGGCAGCTCACAAATGTCCCGAGATTCGCACCAACGACGAATGCATCATCTGCCGCAGCACGCAACCGACACGCCGCTTCGACAAGCTCGATGTCAGAATTCGAGAGTTGCTGGCAGCGATCAACCTCGGCGTCGAAAAGCTTCGCCTGTTCCGCAATTTTGCCCATCTGCTTTTTCAAAAGCTCGACGTCCTCAACAAAATCCGGCGACTCGATGTCGCGGTATTCGGTTGAATTGTTCCAATGCGGACCGTAATACTTTTCGCTCATATGAAAACGCTCCCCGTCAAAGAAACCGAGATAGTCGTTTCGATTCAAATATTTTGCAACCCTTCGGAGGATTTTTTAAACGATATTTATTGTTGGGGCAGGCGCAGCTGCTCGGGTTTGAAACGAAAATCAATCCCACGGAACTTCATGTCGAAGCGCGGTTCGTCGAGCGAATCGCGGCCGTTCTCGGCACGGCATTGCGGGCGCGGCAATCCTGTCTGACTGGCGTAACGCTGCCATTGCTGATCGCGTTTTTCGGCCGAGATTTCACGGTTCTGAACGATTCCTTTGAAGAGTTCATAACTTTCGCGCGGTGTTCTGGACAGTCCGTGCCCCCGGTTCACCGAGAGCAATCCGAACTTCGGACAATATCCATCGGCCCATTCCCAGTTGTCGGAAAGAGTCCAGAAAATATATCCATCGACGGGCACACCGGCGTTGATGGCGGCGTCAACCGCAGCAAGATGCTCAACCAGATAAGCTCCACGGATCACGTCGGTCGAATCTGATATTCCGTTTTCAGTGACAACAAACTTCAATTCTTTTTTATAACCTTTGCGCGCGATTTTCTGTTTATTGTAGCGGTTGTGATAATCGAGCAGCAGCAAAGCCAGTCCGGCCGGATAAACACCACGGCCCGACTCGCTGTATTCGGCGCGATCGACAAAGGCGGCACCCAACCCCTTCACGACCTCTTGACCGTAATAATTGATGCCAAGGAAATCGAGCTTACCGGCAACCTTGTCGGTGAAAACGTATTTGGAGATCGCATCAAAGTACTTCGCCGATGGCCAGTCCATCCAACGTGCACCGTTGTTGTAGCTGATGTTGTGGGCCAATCCGACGCGCGCGGGTTGGCCGTGTGTAAACGGGTTTGTTGCGGAAGCTTTTGCGGTGTCGAGCTCGTAGATGCTGTCATAGATTCGGTTGTGCGCTGATGCCATATGCTGAAGCGACAACCAATACGCACCGCGAACAACCAGCGGAACCGAAATAAGCCCACCCAAACGCTGCTTGCCGCCAGGAGGCCAGATTCCCGCGACATCCGACAACAACGCAAAAACCGTCGGTTCATTGAAAGTGATCCACTCGTCCACAAGATGTGAAAACTCACGAACGACGTCCTGAGAAAAACGAACGAACAAATCCGCGACTTCTGGGTTCGCCCAGCCACCCTTTTCAATGGCCCATGCCGGCAGTGAATGATGAAAGAGTGTGATGATAGGCTCTATTCCACGCCCGCGGATCATCCGGACGATCTGCTTGTAACGCAGCAAGGCCTGTTTATCTTGAATTTCGGCGGCGCAGGGATTCGCGGAAGGGCAACTGCCGCTTGCAGGTGCATTGGGAACAAGACGACCCCAGTCAAGGCCAACACGCAGAGTTTTTATTCCGGTGGACTGTGCCCAGTCGAGTTCAGTTTCGGGCTCACTCCAAAAGCGCAGACGCTGTTCGGGGACATCAACATTCTTCCATCCGGCAACACCACCGTTCTGGGCAAAATCAAGCCACGAATCGTGAAGATCGTCTTCACTATGGGCAGGCGCCGTCGCAAGTCCAAAGACGATCGAACGATTCTTGAATGAAATATCCTGAGCAATTGAGGTACATGGAAGAGCAAGCATCAGCAGCAGAGCAATGTGCCTGATGAGATTCATGTCATGCCCTCCCGCCTGAATTTTGGACGCTTTATCCTAAATAACGCCGGCCGCACGCCGCCCGGGCGTCATATTCAGGACTGCGCGACCAGTCAACGCATTATCTGCCGCTTTAAGGTATGGAAATGTCGAGAAAAACAAAGCCAGCACTCGAACCACTTCAGCATTCAATTTAAAAGACATTGTCGATTCATAAGACACTCATTTGTTGATTTTTCACAGTAATTACGGATGGTTTATCTGGCACGAAAATCGCTTCCTCTCGCTACTGTTGAACACGGGAGCGAAGCATGTCCAACAAAAATTCGAGTCGATTGTTGCCTGCAATTCTTGTCGTTGCCGTCACAAGCGCGGGCCTGCTCGTGGCATGTCATTCGCGAGTTGAAGGCAAAATCAAAGAGTTCAAAACGTTCGGCTCGAGCAAAGAAGAAACTGTCGCGATCAACCTGCCCAATTTACAAAGAGCCCTGAAAACAGCGGGCCTGCCTGCAGCAAAAATCACTGCCGTGCGGCAAACGCTCGCCAGCGAGACTCAGCGTGAATCACAGCGCACACATTTATCTATTTCCTTGGGAACTCTTTCGCGAGAGCAGTGCGAAGTGGCGCGCAAGACCTACGCAGATGGCTGGAAGCAAAATCTCAGTGGAGTCGAATGCATGACTGCAGATGGGCAAAAGAATTTTTTACTCGATGATTTTCTCACACCGATGATGCAAGCAACCCTGCGCCACACTTTTATTCCCGAGAAAAACGAATCAACACGAGCTTTAACGAGCGATGAACGCAAACAATACGGAATTTCTTCGGGCGGCGAGGTGCTCATCGCAAAGACGGCAGAAACAAACTGCTGGTCGACGGCCTATGAAGTTTTGCGCAGAACAGCAGGTCCGTCACCTCTCTACACCGTTCATAATCTGCTGCCCCAAGAAGTCGATCTGCGATTGACGAGTTCTCAGTTGTCCAAGCCAATATTGACTGGCGCTCAGGCGTCCGAAGTAAAAAACAAACTGCCAAACCTGGGTGTGTCTTTTGGAGATTACATTATCGTTCGAGATAAACAATCTGCAATGGAAGCCGGTTCGAAATCGGATGTCGTTCACGTCACAGTTCTGGTGGATGAGGGCATTGTTTTTGAGCGTGTCGGAACCGACAGTGTTTTTCCGATGCGACTCGCTCAGCTGGATGATGTTGTTTCAGATTATGCAAATGCCAAATACGATGTCCGTCGCTCGCTTCAGGATTTTCCGGACCCAAAAACCGAGAAGTTCAGCCTTCACGTGAAGGAATCCATGGAGGGTGTGGTTTATGAAGTCACAATCGATCTCAAAGAGCTGATCCTCATCAAAGGCAGCTCGGGGCGATATAGTTTGCCGGCAGAAGCGTATTTGAAGCCGCTTAAAAGATAATTATCCGGCGACGAAATCACATTGCTTCGCCCGCAAAAAACAATCCGATTCCCACAAAGGGCATGACGTCAGTGTGCTTTGCGACGTACCCCTCAATTCGATTTTGAAACGACCTCATCCGCGCACCAGCCTCGAAAAAATAGAAACTTTCGGGGGAGTACCAAGCCAGTCGGGCTTCAATGGGAAAAGCTGCGTACAGTTGGTAATTTTGAATTGAACTTTGCAAATAAACAGCGGCAAAACCACCGCCAACACAGGGTCGCATGCGTTTAGTCGTAAAAAGACACAATTCAAGATGAAGGGACGGCTCGACAATTCGCGTCTGCGCATGAGGAAGAACTGGAAACAAGAGAGTTTCAGGACCCAAGGTATAAAACGTATCGTAGAGAACCGAAAACCGATGCATCATTTCTGCACCAAGATATTTCATCGGACCGTGATAAGTTCTCGAAGCCGTAAAATGCAGACCAATGTGGTGAGCATCCCGCGAAAGATTTCCCTTACTCTGAACATAACCCGCACGCTGTGTGAAGGTCGTGTCGCCCTGCGCTGCGAGGCTGTTTTTTGAAAAAACAATTGAAGTGACAATGATGAGCGCTTTTAGAGCTCTAACGAAATAATAACAGGCTCCGTAGCCTATGCGAACTGAGTCGTATTTTTTGTTTTTTTGAGTCATAATATAGTTCTACAATTCTCAGGTCCGGATGGATAGAGGCGTACTCAGCACCAAACTGTGCAATCCCCCCTGAGGTCTATAAATATTCACCTTTTTCAATCTTTATAGATGTCAAATCATTTACTGAAGGACAGGCACAAAAATGCCTAGACCCATTACGCGTGTCCGGACTGGTCATGAGGTTATGCGGATGTACAGTTCATATCCAAATAGAAAACACACCTTGCGCGCTCCGCTCACGGCTGCGCTGTGTCTTTTCTTCGGCGGATGTTTCCGGCCCGCTCCACCCGTTGAAGAGGGTGACGGACTTGAGCCGGCAGCGTCATTCGAGACACGCCCCGACGGGACGGTCGTAGCCTCGGGTCACCCCTTAGCACGCAAACGGATTCTTGAGTCTGGAAAATTTCAATCGAACGCACCGCCAGCGACCTCGGGTGGAGGCGAGAGCCCCATTCCAACGGCAACTCCCGTGCCTTCACTTTGGAAACAAGAGGCCTACATCAAGGCAGCAAATGCAGAGCAGTCTGACCATTTCGGGTACTCGATTTCAATGTCCGGCGACACTCTGGCTGTGAGTGCTCTCTTCGAGGACTCGAGCCAAACCAGCATCACAAATAGCTCCACAATTTCGACACAAAGCGACTACAACAATTGTTGGCAGACAAACATTGGATTCTGCGACAGCGGTGCCGTGTATGTGTACCGGCGCACGGGTGCGAATTGGGCACAAGAGGCTTACATCAAGGCAGCAAATGCAGAGCAGTCGGACCATTTCGGGTACTCGATTTCAATGTCCGGCGACACTCTCGCCGTGAGTGCAATCTACGAAGACTCAAATCAAACCACAATCACAAATGGTTCAACGATTTCGACGCAAAGCGATTACAACACCTGCTGGCAAACAAACGCTGGATTCTGCGACAGCGGTGCCGTGTATGTGTACCGGCGCACGGATGCGAATTGGGCACAAGAGGCCTACATCAAGGCGGCGAACGCAGAGCGTTACGACCATTTCGGAAACTCAATTTCACTTTCAGGAGACACTCTCGCTGTAGGCGCTCAATACGAAGACTCAAACCAAAAGACCATCACCAATGGCGACAAGATTTCAGTCCAGTCTGACTACCAAAATTGCACTTCAAATTCATGCGACAGCGGTACAGTTTATGTGTACCGGCGCACAGGTGTAACTTGGGCACAAGAAGCCTATATCAAAGCCTCCAATGCAAAGCAGTCTGACTACTTCGGACAGTCAGTTTCAATTTCGGGCGACACACTCGCCGTAGGCGTTCCTAGTGAGGATTCAGGCGTCAACACAATTTCGTCTGAAATCTCTGAATCAAATATCATCAACAGCGGGGGAGTTTACGTTTTCAAGCGTGCGGGAGTGCTGTGGTCGCAGGAAGGATTACTCAAAGCGCCGAACGCCGGACGTGACGATTATTTCGGGACAAAAATATCGCTCTCCGGCAACTCGATCGCTGTTGGTGCGACAAACGAAATGTCGAAGCAAACAGTCGTGACAAATGGTTCAAGCGCAAGCAACGATGATTCGTATTATCATGTGGGGGCTGCATACGTCTTCAAAAATGAGGGCCGGCTATTCGCTCCGGATGTTCGCATCAGCGCCACATCGTCCCAGTCGATAACACTTGCATGGGGAGCAAATCTCCGCTCCGGCACTACTATTAAAATCGCTCCCGCGACAATGGGGACAGCATCTCCGCCCTTGTGTTCCGACACAGCGGCCATCTCGCTTCCCGCTGATACGACAACATACACTTACAGCGGCCTCTCTGCAGGCAGCAAATACGGATTCCGCGTCTGCGCCACAGACAGCGCCGGAGAATCAAGCGATGTCTTAGTCTGGGCCGACACATCACCCTGATTCACCCTCTCTCTGCGGGAGACTTTGAATCCCTCAACCGCCGGAAGCATTTTCGCATCGACCTGCAATTCGTTTCAGCCGTCTTTCCTATGAGGAAATGAAACGCAAAATGAATAAATCTAACACAATGAAATTACGAATATAATAAATCACACCAATACCGAACAAGCAGACGAATTACAAACCGTTGAGACAGCAAAACTTTATACTTCAGACATTCGGCACATTCTCAAAATAAAAAACAAACTTGCACTAAAGAACCTACGGTAATCTCCGAAAACCCAGCGGATGAGTTGATTTGGATCGAGGTGGGAAAAAATCTGGCAGGCGTGGCAGCGAATCCAGCGTCTGAAATTGGGACCGATTCCATGAATTCCTTGGTTAGCATACTTCTGACAGCATTGCCATTGTTGATAACTTGCAAACCACGTGCAATCAACTCAGACAGCAAACCTCTAGAAGCCTGGGATGACTACAACAATCCGGCTCAATTGAATGCAGGTTCAGTTGTCGTTTTCGACAAACTCCCGACATCAGGTTCATCGTTCAGGTTACCTTGGAGCGACACTTACTGGCCAAGCCATCTTGGCGGCATTGCATTGCGTTGGCGAAATGGAACACAGACACCCTTTACCACTCAGCGTCCCTCTGAGGCTGGAGTCCGTGCGATGACGTCAGAGCAGATCGCCGAACTTTCACCCGCCGAAAAGTACGACATTTTGATGGAACGGTTCGACTTCCCGACCGTTCAAAATGAACTGGAGAGAACGGACGCCTTGGACCCGAAGTGGTTTGGTTTGTGTCATGGATGGTCTTCGGCAACATTGAATTTTGATGAGCCCAGAGCCGTTAACATGAAGAGCGCATCTGGAATAGAGATTCCGTTTGGAAGCAGCGATGTTAAAGCACTTCTCGCCTATGCTCAGAGCGTCGTCTTCATACCGTACGCAAAGATATTGGGGCAGCGCTGTAAATTGGATTTATCCGGCGCAACTCGATTGAAAAGCCTCCCAGAATGCCGCGATACGAATGCGGGTTCTTTTCATTTGATTTTAGCAAATCTCGTCGGCCTGCAAAGCCAAACGGTGGTTGCCGACCTCACCAACGGACGAGAGGTTTGGAACTTTCCGATTTATCGATATTCAACTCGCGAACGCTCGCGGCAGACTGCATCGGCCGGCGCAGCACCGAAGGCCGTTTCAGAGGTAATTGTTGAGACGGACGTTGACTATATCGTCGAAATTCCGTGGCCGGAATGGAATCATCTGGGTGACCGCAACCGCTTCGCATCCAAGAGGCACAGCTATCAATATGCTGTTGAACTTGATTCCTCGGGGCGCGTCGTCGGAGGACGCTGGATAAGCGAGGAGCATCCTGATTTCTTGTGGGTTCAAGCGAAGGCCAAATTTTATGGATATTATTCTGCAATCGAAACTATTTATTTAAAATCCATCGGTGCGAACTCGAGTTCAGTACAGCAGCAGGACACACCTCGCTAGTCCGCTTCGCATCTGCTGAATGATTGAGTACCCCAAACAGCGGCCTCATTCATAATGACAGCAGGCAAACCATTCTAATGAAGAATCGACGCACTCTATGGAGGTGAGAAAACTCAGGCACCGCTCATAACTTAAATAACTAAACCCCTAAAATCGTGAAGAAAAAATGATTTCATCAAGAGAAGAATCGAAAATTCCGAATTAAAAACGTTATTGTATCTTGGAGGATTCATGAGCACACTGTTGCGTTCCACTCTAGCCAGCTTTTCACTCCTTGTGATGTCTGCTTGTCAACAGGGAACAAAGACGACCGAGTCGGGTGCAAGTGCGGTGGACATACCCAACACATCCGTCAAAAGCCAAGGTGTGATTGGTTATTGCTGGGCCTATGCCGCGGTTGCCATGATTGAATCTGACTACAAGAAACGCACAGGTCGTGACATCGACATCAGCGAGGAAGCCATCGGTTTCTTCCATTTTGCAGAACAGCTCAAAGCGACAATGGACCGCAACTTGAAAACCAACAGAAAAGATTTTTTGCTCTATCAAGGTGGATTTATCAACGGCACATCCAACGCCATGGGCAGCAAAGATGCTTTTGCGCTGATTGAACGATGGGGATTGATTCCAGAATCACAATGGACCGAGAAATTTGAAACTGAAATTGACCGTGATGTTGCGCTTGACTCTATCAAAGAAAATTTTCTTGCTCTGCAAGAAAAAATCCGTGGCAAGCAAACTGTTGTGCAAATGAACCAAATCTTCGAAATACTCACTGATGGAGCATTTACGAAAGTTCCTCCGGTCGACGGCTTTAACAACGGCAGTGGTCAGATGAATTCAGTTCAATACGCACGCAATGTTGTGGGCTTCCGTCCAAATGCCTATCAGGGCGTCTGGATCGACAGATCCAACGCAGCGAGCCAGCTCGAAAGCTCCTTGCAACGTGTCAAACAAACTCTGGCCGCTGGTAATGTTGTTGGTTTGACTATTTCAATGCCCGCAACTGAGACTTGGTTTCAACGCATTCAAGGCACTCGATTTGTCGGTCTTAATCAGCCATTTGCACTTAAAGGTGCACACGCGATGGTCATCACAGACTTCAAGAACTCGGGTGGGGTGTTTGGTCCTATGCCAAACGTTGGTGAAGAAGTTTAAAAACCCATCGAATTGGAACTTCAATTTAAACTCAAAAACAGCTGGAGGCCTGAGTCTTACAATCTCAAGCCCACATCCGCCGGACACATTCGGCAACATGTGCATCAATGAGATCAACAAGCGCAACGGTCTTAACATTTGCATTTTCGGGATTACGCCACTGCCGTGCACGCACGAGCAGACCTATCTCCGTGCAGCCGAGCACGACAGCATCTGCCCCGCGCTGCGCGAGATGGGCAATGCAGCGCATGAAGACCTCTTCGCTCTCGGGGCGAAAAACACCGCTGATGAGTTCCTTGTAGACGATTTTTGCGGTTGCGGAAAAATGCGGTTCGTCAGGTATCAACAAAGAAAATCCAGCACTCTCGTAGCGCTGCCGGTAGAGTGGATCACTCATGGTATATTTGGTGCCGAGCAGACCAATCTGCTGCGCGCCCAATGCGCGAAGCCTGTCAAAAAGCGCATCGTAAAGACTGATGTGTTGCAGACCATGCTCGGCTTCAATCAAATCACCCAACCAGCTGAGCGTGTGCGAGGCAATCACAAACGCGTCGCAGCCGGCGGATTTGAGCCGCTGTCCTTCAGCAAGGAATGCGCTCTTCAAACTGCTCTCGTCGGCATCGCGTTGCCAATCGAGAAGGTCAGCAATATCTAAACTGCTCATCACAATCCGCGCGCTGTGACGCACACCCAGCTGTTCGGCGATCCGCAGATTGAGCAGTCTGTAATATTCGGCGCTCGAGTGCCAACTCACGCCACCGATGATTCCCAATATTTTCAATCGAAATCCTCAGCTCTACTGTGCTGTCTTCACGGAGTATATTTTCGCAGATAGCCCTGCATGCGCAATTTCTTTTGCGCCGAGGCCGTGCTCATGCTGCGGACAAGTCCAAACGGTTCGCGTGCCGGTGGCCACGGGCGATCGTATTTTCCAAGACACCAATAAATGCCCGTGTAGGAATTGGGATCGCGCCCGTCGAGCGCGTATTTATTGTTGAGGTATTCCATTTTGCGCAAAGCATCCTGCGGACCGTCGGACCAGCGCACGATACCCTTGCCCCACAGCATGCGCATGTAGTTTTGAATCACGCCGTGCTGGATAAGCTCCCGCTGTGCGGCATTCCAGACAGGATCAGGGCTCTGTCCGGCCTCCAAACTTTCCAAACTGACCTGTGCTATTTTCGGCGGAGCAAACTTCTTGAGAGTCTCCGCGGCCCAATTGGGAACTAGCGACAAATTCCCCAGCGCCGTTCCAGCGCGGTATGCGTAGTGCGACATGTTCTGACCAAGCTCGCGCCACGTCACCAGCTCATCTACGAACTTTCCGGCCGAGCTCTCGATGCTGATTTGCTCCGCGCCTGCACAGCCCATGCGTTTTGCTGTCTCGGCCAAGATTGTCCGGCTGTGGATCATGCCGAAATGCAACCACGGCGACAAACGCGATGCACACGTTTCGTCGGGATGATTGCGATCCTCGCCATAGCGGTTGATGTCGTTGCGCAAAAATTCACTCAGACGCTGCAGTGCCGCACTCTCTCCGCCCGTACACGACTGCACGGCGCCGACACTGTTGCTGACACCAGCGAGCTCGCACATTGCAAGCGTATAATCCGCAGGATTGACATTCGTCTGCCCGACGGTGTCGCCAAGCAGCAACTCACCGCGCACATCAAGCCGCTCGGAAAACACCAGACGCTCGCTCAGCATCGAAGCGATGGCCTGATTCTCGCGCGCAGCGGTGGCAATGAAGGGTTTCAATTTGGGTCTGATAAAGCGCGCGGCTGCTTCAACTTTGGCATACGAAAACAGAGGCACGAGCCCTGCGTCGTCGACCAGCAAAAACGGCGCATCAGACGCCCGCTGTGCCAATGCGCGCTGTGAGCGTAAAGCGATATCGGGAAAAATGTAAAAACTCGCCCAGTCGCAAACAAGCGCCGTCGCATCCGACAAAAGCCCCGCGACCACGCCACCGTTGACAACCTGATCCGGCGCGCTCAGCAATCCTGTTGTGAAGGCGAATTCGGGAGCCAGCGAGGTGTCAGGCATCGCCGAGACGTTCTGCTCAGGATCGACGCGCGGGTCGCGGCCCTGCGGAACAAACAGATAACCAGCACAATGAGCTGCATTGTCAGCCGCCCCCTCGCCCACGAAGGTATGTACGCGCTGGCTCGACCATGGGGCATTACCGGACATGGCCTCAACAACTAGCAGAGGTTTGCGCAGCTTGGCAGACAACATGCTGGCCACAGCGAGGCCAGCGCTGTCGCTCCGGCGGCGCTGCACGGTCATCAAGTAAATGATGTATTTTCCGGCGAGTTTCTCGCCTCTGCCGGCCTTGCCCAACAGACTCGACAACTTCAGCGCGTCGGCGGGAGCCGAACTCCAAGCTGTCAAAGGCTGAGGATCGCGGGCCTGCCCGTCGCCCAACACCAGCAGCCTCTCCAAAAAGAGCCCCCGCTCACGCAATTCGCCGCAAAAACTCTGTGCTTCCTGCCGACCCATCCGCTGTCTTCCTTTATACTTGAGCCAGTCCTTGAGACGGGCTAGAAGCGCAAGATTGGGGAAGCTAGCAGACAATGGCAAGTCAAACTGGGGTTATTTTCAGGGTCAGTACTTTCGGCGAGTCGCACGGACCAGCCGTGGGGTGTGTTGTCGACGGTTGTCCGGCCGGATTGCCGCTCAACGAAGATATTATCCAAGCCGCCCTCAATCGCCGCAAGCCTGCGCAAAACAAATACACATCCCCTCGCGCCGAGGACGATCGCTGCAGGATATTGTCGGGAGTCGAAGGCGGCCTTACGCTCGGCACGCCGATTGCCATCATCGTCGAAAACACCGACTCGCGCCCCGCGGATTATTCCGAGACGACGCAGATTTTTCGCCCCAGTCATGCCGATTT
>JBEDKY010000361.1:0-7103 GCA_041171905.1 Pseudomonadota bacterium | reverse complement strand
TGAGGTCAACGGCGCGTTGTTGAAGAAGGATGTCATCAGCAAAAAGACTCTTGTTGCCAATCCCAACTGCTGCACCACTCCGCTGGTCATGGTTCTCGACGTCATCCGTAAGAATTTTGGTTTGACGCGTGTGATTGTCTCCACCTACCAGAGTGTGTCGGGTGCTGGTAAACCGGGGCTCGAAGTACTCGAGGAAGAATCAAGACAGTTCTTCCAGGCGCAGGATTTGTCGGTCAAATCGTCGCGGGCATTTCCCAAGTCTATTGCATTCAATGTGATGCCCTTTGTCGCCAAAATCCTGCCGAACGGCGATACCGACGAAGAGAGCAAGATTATATTTGAAACACGTAAGATTCTCGGAATGCCGGATTTGCCTGTCGAGGCCACCAGCGTGAGGGTGCCGACCTTTGTAGGTCATGCTGAATCTGTCACGGTTGAAACGGACCGGCCGGTGGATGTTGAGCTGCTCGAAAAGATGCTTGCAGCGGCTGAGGGCATTGCTGTTGTTGCAAATGAAAATCCCGCTCCGTCCGCGGATCCCGATAACGCGCCGGACGTCGCCTTTTTCCCGACCCCGCGTGAAGTGCAGGGCCGCGACGAAGTTCTCGTCGGCCGGATTAGGACAGCCAAGGTTTTTGCCAACGGCGTGTCACTTTGGCTGGTCTCTGATAACCTCCGTAAGGGGGCTGCGTTGAATGCCCTGCAGGTCGTCGAGTCCTGCGCCAAAAACGGTCTCTTCGGTTGATTGATGCACGGACGTTTTCCGTGCCATATTGCCGATGAGATGCGCTCGCATGCAAATTTGCTTTTCAAGGAGATGGTGGAATGGCATTGAGGCCAAACGCTTTTGTGGTGACATCGGGAGCATTGTTACTGGCGTCGTTTCTTGCCTGCGGGCGTCCGGATGATGCGAACCTGGCGAGCCTGCAGTCGCAGTTGGATGCGCGAGAGTCGTCATTTTTTGCTGACACATCTTCGATACAGGACGTCAGCCTGCGCGACAAAGATGGATCGTCAACCGTCATCACTCCTTCCTACCTTCCCAAGGCAGGCGAGGCTTCGGTTGAGCTCGACTTGGTTTTTTATCCGCGCTTCTCTGTGCCGGCACAGTCGAAATTCGTCTACGACAAATCGAAATGGGTCGTCGTCATCGGCAAGAACACCGAGTACATAACTGGCGCCAATATTCTTGAAATTAATGATGACAGAAACTTCACCTCGGGAGAAATTCGCGAGGGACAAATCAAAATGCGTATTCGTCTGACAACCCTGCCGCAGTGGCCAGACAAGCTCACCAACGACGCTGCACTTGACGTCGTGGATGGAAGAAAAGCGCTCAAAATTCAGCCGTACTACAGCCTCGAGGGAGCGGTGCCGCCTGGCAATGCGGGCACCATTCAGGGTTTGTCGGCAGCTTTTATGAAAGACGACATCGGTGCGATCGTCGCACCGTCTGAAATCGGCGCTCCAGTCGTCACAGACGGCGCGTTTTCGTTCGATTTCAAACCTCCTACGGATACAACGGCTGCCGACACATCCACCGGAAGTATCACCTCGGTCGGTAAGTCCAATGTTTCAGGTTTCATCGTCGTTTATTGGAAGGATTCGGAGTGCCGCGCCGGTGGCTGGACGTTCAAACCCAACAAGGTTTTTGACAAAACCAAGGCATTTGCCGACCTCGCATGCTCGTATGGCGGGCTCGACGCGGCAGTGGCCGGCAGCTCATCGTGTTCTTTGGGCTGCACGACCGACGTGAGTGACGATTTCTTCGGAAAATCTGCCAATGACATCGCGATTCCGCCGGAGTATCCGTCTGCCAATGGACTTGCCAACGCAATTAAGAGCGGATGTCTCAATATTGTTCGTGTCTCCTCGGACGGGCGTACCAGCTTTGCAGTGAACAATGCATCAAACACTGAAACTTACGGTGCGATGGTCTATCCGCTCGACTCAGCTGGAAATATCGGTCTCACCCGTTCGCGATGCATCAAAGCGCAGACTTTCGATGTTGTTTTTCCTAGCGCCAAAAAGACTCCCAATTTGGGCAAGGCAAAGAGTGATTGCATGGTGGTCACGGCGGCCTCGGGCTCTACAACAAGCATGTCGGTGCACTACTGGCGTGTTTTGCGTGATGTCTGGCTCGACCGTCTGGGCGTGACTCAGTTCTACTATCGCCATGCACCGCGCTGGGCACAGTGGCTCGAGCAGAATCCGAAGTATAAACCTGCGTTCAATGCTTTTTTTGAATGGAGCGGGCGCACACTCGTCGGACTCTCGCAATGGCTCGCGCACATCTCCGACTTCTTTTTGCAGGGCAAAGAGAAGGTCTTCTCCCTTTTGCGTCAGACGTTCGTCTCCGAGGCACGTGCCAGCGAAGTACCTGCAGGTGAAGAGCAAAAAGAGATTGTCGGTTTGAAGTATCCTCATGGTTCTGCTTCAACCACTCTCATGATCGGCGGAGCGCAGATTCGTCCCTCACAAGACAAAGAACTCTACGACCTGTCGTATAAGGACAAGAAGCCGACGTTTTTGTTTGTTGCGCAGTCGTTCCGACTTTTCGATCTGGCTGGTGAAATCGGCATCGGCTACGAAGCTGCAAGTGTGTCCATGAGCGGTGTCAGCGCGGATGCCAATAAAACGAAAATCTCGCTCTACGGTTACGGTGTTGGCGGACTCGCCGAATATCGTCTGCGCATCGGAGAGCGCCCGTGGGTTTCTCCAAGGTTTTCAGCGGTCGTTGGAAAAATGCGCATGCGCGAAGAAGCAGCTCCAGTGAGCACTGCAGGAACAGGAAATGGAACCCCGTCAGAGATCTCACCGAGCGGCACCTCTCCCGTCTGGCAAACCTATTCGACTCTGCGTGGCACAGTCGATGTCTCAATCACGCAACTTTACGGCGACGACGAAAATCTCATCCGATATGGTTACGATGTGGAAGACATGACGTTGTCATTGTTCGCGGGTTTGCATTCCAACAACGGTAAGGTCATTTCAACGTCCGGGCTTCAGCTGGGCGGGGCAATCACCTTTCTTTTCCAGTAAGAGGCTGCTGAGGTTCGCTCAGGCGGCCGAGCCGGTGCGCGACATTGCAATGCGATCGCGCTCGTTGACGATGTAGGGTTTCATGAGTGTCAGCAGCTTGTTGTTCACTCGAGAAGTTGAGTAACCCGCCGACCTCAGGAATTTCAGTTCCTTTATAAGTTCTTCCATTCGCCACAATACTTCCACCGGAATCAGAATTTCGACGTCTGTCACTCCTGCCTCGGGACTGCTGGGTTCCGTGCGAAGTTCCGGAATTTGCGAAAGTGTCAGAAAGCGGTGCAGCATGAGTCAACCCCCAACTGTGATACTCTCCTGATCGGTCTGAATTTTCAGGATCTGAGTTTTTTGGTTTGAGCGCTTTATAATAAAGGAGAGAATTCCTTGAACTTTAAGCGTTTTGCGGAGCGTGGTGGATTCAAATTGCTGGCAGTGGCGCGCCTTTCGGCTCCGGCCTACGCACTGGTCAGCTACCTGCTCAATGGGCTTGTCGCCAAAGTGGAAGAGGTCGTCACCAGCGCCGGTGAGCTTGCGCTGATAATTGGAGTGAGTGAACGGCAGGTCAAGGCTGCTGTCGCCGAACTCAGTGACAGCGGGATCGTCCACGTGACGGAGCGCAACGGCTCGACTTGTTTGTTGCGCATGAATTTGGATCCGACACAATGGCGAAACCTTGCAAAATCCCCGGAGCGAAAAGCGCGCCACAAACTCGGCGATGCTAAGAACGTGCGCGCACTGCATCCGCAACCGCCGGTTCCGAACGGTTCGCATCCTGTTGACACAGATAAGATTGGTGCGGGTGGGAAATTGAAACCACTGAAGGGAAAGAAATCTGCGCAAACCGTGGACGGACTCTCGGCACACGAGGCGCTCGTTTTTCCTGCACGGACCAGCGCAGGCAAAGGCGGAGAAAAAGTCAGTCTTTTGCCAATCTCAGGCGGGCGCAATGGCCATCATGGCACAACGGAAAACGCAAAAAATGGTCGTCGCGCAGCATCCTCCGACGTTCCGAGCAGTGTGGAGCACGAGTCTAAGAGAATATACGATGCTTTCATCAAGTTGAAGAACGATGATCACGATTTGGATGCCGCGCGCGAGTTTGATTACGCCAGACTGCTCGCCGAATCGCATCCTACAGAGCACGTGTTGCAGCTGATTTCTCATTTTGGAAAAGAAGTTCCCTCTCTCGCGCTGCTCGCCGGTGCATGGATGCACTACTCCGACACGTTTCACAAGCATCAAAACGAGCAGGTCGATTTGGAGAGTTACCGTCAGCGGCATCAGTCGGCAGAGAAAAAGATTCGTGCACTTGCCAACACCGAACTGAAAAAGGCGCAATCACACAAAAGCATTCTGAGTGCCGACGAGCAGCTTCTTCTGCGGATTTTTTTGCGACATGAACAACCGCGGAAGCAGTTGTACTGGGCCCTCAAGGTGCGCGAGCGATATCCGCATCTGCATGACTTTTTTGCTGTCACCGCTGACTTGGCACTGCCGCCTGCGCAGACTGAGACAAATCACAAAAAGACCTGAGCCGATTTTATTTGTTTCAGGGTGTGCAGGTTTGTTCTTCCGGTCGCCTTTCGGCGAGATACTTTGACTCAAGCCAGCGCACGCGCGCAGTGCCGTCTGCTGAGTACAATGTGACGTACATCATCTCGCTACCGTCCAAACTATTTTGTGTGAGATGTCTATACGCCAGCTGTTCATTGAATGCCGAATCAACAGCCTCACCTTTGCCGACCGCGAGATATGCAGGCGCGCCACTCTCTGGTGCTCCGACAACTTTCATGTACTCACACAAATGAGTTTTTGGAGTTGGGCTTATCGCTGGACTCGCGGTGATTACAGGCTGGGCTGCTTCTGGTGGTGGAAGCACAGGAGCAGCCGGGGGTTGTTCATCGGGAGTCGGCAGAACGGGAGCCGGCAGAACGGGAGCCGGCAGAACGGGAGGCGGCGGTGGTTTCATCTGTTGCGGAGGCTGTCCGTCATCCGTCAGGCTATAACGCATTCGCGTGCCTAGTGCCTGTGAAATCTTCTGAATGTGAGCGTTGTTGCTGGCCTTTTGGTCTGCCAGGAGAGTGTTGAAATCGAAAATTGCGCTCTCGAGACCCAGACTACGCGCAAGCTTCACATATCTGCCGACTCCTTCGAGCGTCCATCGTTCGGTCGTTGGACCTGTATAGAGCGCGACACCGATGGCACCGGCAGATTTTTCGGCACGCGCCTCACTTAAAAACTGTTCTGTTTTGCTTTCGGAAACGTGGTAAAGCTGCGGATAAACCCACTTGACGACTCCGCTGCGCAGCCAGCGTGACCAATCGATGCTGAATGTTTGCAGAGAATTCAGTCGGCGCTGCGAGCTCAGTGAAAAAGTCACTCCCGCATTGCGCGCTGGAGCGGTAATTTTCAAAGCAGCCGCAGTGAAAGCCTGTGAGCCTCTGATCGCGGTTGCAGCCCCGTACTTCGTGTGTGGTGCGAAGTTGTCGCATAGGTGAATTTCTTTTGCTCCATAGCGTGAGACAACTTCCTTGAGCAGATCAGCGAAGAATTTACTGAAGTCGCCCTTGTAGGGATTGATCCGAATTGACGGAACCGTATGAAAGGATTCCTCGAAACCGCTCCAGCCGCGATTCTTGTTTTTATTCCAGAGCGCCGATTTGGCCGGAACGATGTTGCCCCACTCGAACCATGGAACGATTTCAATGTTGTATTGTTTTCCATAGCGCATCAGTTCGCCGAGCGGATCTCCTTCAGACTCGGCGCATATTTCAGGCCCGCCGTGGCTTTTCATGACGCTGGATTTGAACAGCGTGCACCCCCGCGACCAGACATCAACAAAAAGCCGCTTCATACCTAATCGTGCCGCCATAAAGACCATGTGCTTTCGTCCGGCTGCGGTATCAAGATAGCCGTGTTCACGGCTGACAAATCCGCTGACGACCGTTCCCGATCCGCCCGACGACTCAATGTCAGCATCCGAAGTCTGTTGCTTTTTACAGGCCAATATCAACGACGCGGTCCTGAGAGCAGCGAATGTCATGCTGCACAGTTGACGTTTGCCTTCCTGAATCAGCCCCATGAATTCCTCCTGCGGACACCGGGGTATCGGAAGTGGCATCATATAGCTTGAATATTTTAGTTAAAACGAACTGTCTGCGGCCCAACAAGACAACTGCAGTTTATAT
This sequence comes from Pseudomonadota bacterium, assembly GCA_041171905.1. Lineage (GTDB taxonomy): Bacteria > Bdellovibrionota_B > Oligoflexia > Silvanigrellales > Silvanigrellaceae > RFOM01. Next base: position 876 of record JBEDKY010000361.1, on the reverse strand, counting down.
CGTCAGGATTATAAAGATTCGTATTTTCATTACCTTAAGATGATCTGATGAGCAGGTAAGCAGAGGAGTTTCTGCACCGCAAATAAATTTATTTTTGGTCGATAGCAGCTGTGTCGAATGAATTCACGCTTCTTCCCGTTCCAGTTTGAGCGGCAACAACATCAGCCCGCCGATGGCGAAGAAGGCAACAATGAGGAGCAGCGCATTTTGCCGTCCGGCTGCGTCCGAGAGCAGGCCGAAACCTGCGCCGAGCAGTGCACCCAGCCGTGCGAAAAATCCCCAGAAGCCGAACAGCTCTGCGCTCTGCTCTGCAGGAGCAAGGAGCCCCACCACAGCACGGCTGGAACTTTGAGTCGCACCGATGCCCGAGCCGGCGATGAGTGAAATCACAAAGAACAGAGTCTTTTCACTTTGCCCAGTGATGCCGGCGAGGTGACCCAAAAAGTAGATTCCAAGGATGCCGACAATCCACCACACGAGAGTCGCAACAACGGTTTTTTTGGCTCCGAGTTTGGATTCAAGAAAACCAAATCCAACCGCACCTGCCGCTGCGCTGAGCTGCAGGATAAGAAACATTTTGGTGATGTCGGAGAGCTCGAATTTCAATTCACTGCGGGCATAGATTCCGACAAACTTAACAACAGCATCGAGGCCAGCCATGTAAACCATAAAGGCAAGCAAAAAGCGGAACAGGGTTTTGTGTTTTTTTGCTGTGTTGAAGGTCTGCTTGAAGCGCGCCAGTCCGGCGCGCAGCAGTGCCAGAGTGGAGGCGTTCTCGAAACCCGCCTTCGGCTTGCTGCGGTTTTTGACAAAGAGCAACGTCGGCAGCGCCGCCAGCAGAAAGAAAATGCCCGTCACAACCATCGCGGTCTGGTG
>JBEDKY010000360.1:0-3600 GCA_041171905.1 Pseudomonadota bacterium | reverse complement strand
TGTTCGAACTTTGGCTGCCGGACTTACTTTGCGGTTCGATGCTCATCTGCATGAAACTCAAATCGAGGGTGATTTGCGGTTCATTAGCTTTTGGCGGTTCCGCGCTGGATGTCTGCTCTGAAGAATTGACTTGCGGCCTTGAACCCGAGGAAGCCGGAGGGGCCACCGGCGCAGAGAACCCTGACGGCGGAGCGGGTGGAGCCACCGGCGCAGAGGACCTCGGCGGCGGTGCAGGTGGAGCCACCGGCGCAGAGAACCCTGGCGGCGGTGCAGGTGGGACCATCGGTGCCGAGGCGGTCGCGGATGGCGCCGGAGCGATTTCAGTTGAGGAGCCATTTTGCGCCAGCATGTCTTCGACAGTTTGCCTGAGTTCATCGCTATGGAATGGCTTGCGCAAGACGTTGTTCAACCCGACCCGTGCGTAGGGTTCAATATTTTCTTCGCTTTCGGCAAGCAGCAAAATGCGCGGTGTCACAAGCCGAAGTGATTCAAAATAGCGGGGGTCGGTGAGACCGTCGAAGCGGAGATAGGCGATAATCAGATCTGTCTTGCGCGATGACAGATTCTGGTCTGCTTCGTTCCTGTCGCGGGCGACAGAAATTTCCATTCGCTGGTCATCCGCAAACGTGAGCCTGACCACCCGATGCATTGTAGGGCTGTCATCCAGAAGAAGTATTCTCGCCATGGCTCCGGTCCTCGCCGATGTGCCCGCTTTCAGGCATATATAGATAGGATAGAATCAGTACCGACTCCGAGAGAAGCACCTTCGGTCAGTCGGGTGACATACGACTCAGCAGGCTCGGAAAAAAACGCACCGTTACCTTATTCGGACAAAGGGCGATTTATGACTTCAGCAATATACGCGGGTTCTTTTGACCCATGGTCTGTCGGACACGAAGCTGTACTTCGAGCGGCAATGGACGTCTTCAGCGAGGTCCATGTTCTTGTGGCCGTGAATCCCAGCAAGCAGGGAAGCATCGACCCGATGACACGCGCGAGAATCATTGCATCATCGATTGACCCCTGTACCGATTGGTGGAAGCGCGAAGCACCGTTTCATATAGGTGAATCGCTGATTATCACCACGACACCCGGACTGGTGGTTGAGTACGCCGGTGCACATGGAATCCGCCACCTTGTCCGCGGACTGCGTTCAACAACTGATTTCGAATCCGAGTTCAACCTCTACTTCTCAAACCGCACCATCGACTCACGTATCCAGACGTGGGCCGTCTTGTGTCCGCCCGAACTTTTGCACTGCTCATCGACCTATGTCCGATCGGTTGTCGGCAATTCTTCGGCCAAAAAAGTCGGTACAACCTTCGTGGCTCAAGCGGCAATTCTGGGTATGCCCGTCACGCTGGGACGCATCTTCGACTTCATCACCTATGCCTCGCAACACAGATTTGAGGCTCAGTTGCGCGACTTGGACACTTCACACTTGAAAATTTCGCTGCAGGGTCTCTTCAACACCCTCATCCGCAGTGAGGAAAAAATGAACACATGGCGGAAAAACGAGGGAGAGCTTGCTTTGAACGAATTTATGTCGGCTCACAAGCAGAGTATCCTTGAGGCACACGAATTACACGAATACCCCAGCGAAGTTGTGCACGGAGCATGGGCAAAAATAGCCCTCGGATTTACCTCAAAAAACAAATCAATTCAGAATGTTAAGGAAATACTCCACACTCTCGCTACATTCGGAAGTCCGATGGGCCGCGAACAGGACTCGCTGTTTGACACACAACTTGCCGAAAGAATGATAGAGAGGTGAGAACAGCCAAAAGGAGAGCAGACTATGGCAATCAACCCAAATGACTTTCTGAATCTCGACTCCATGCTCAACCCCGAGCAAAAACTGGTGGTCGACAGCGTACGGCAATTTGTCGACCAAACTTTCAGACCCCATCTGCGCACGGCCTATGAAGAAGGCACTTTTCCGATGGAACTCATTCCAAAACTGGGTGAACTCGGACTCCTTGGCGCGCAACTCAAAGGCTATGGTTGCAGCGGGCTGGACAGTCTTAGTTACGGTCTCATCATGAAGGAGCTTGAACGCGGTGACAGCGGTCTGCGCAGTTTCGCGAGTGTGCAGGGAGCGCTCGTCATGTATCCGATTCACGCGTTCGGCAGCGAAGAGCAAAAACAAAAATGGCTGCCGTTGCTGCGCGACGGAAAAGCTATCGGTTGCTTTGGACTCACTGAACCCGACTTCGGCTCAAATCCTGCCGGCATGCGAACAAACGCCAAAAAAGATGGTTCGCATTGGATTCTCAACGGTTCGAAAACCTGGATAACCAATGCCTCAATGGCAGACGTCGCGGTTGTCTGGGCCAAGACGGACCAAGGAATTCGTGGATTCATCGTGGAAAAAGGCACTGCGGGATTTGAGCAGCGCGCCATCCACGGCAAACTGAGCCTGCGCGCCTCCTTAACAGGCTCGCTTTTCTTTCACGATTGTCGCATTCCCGCCGAAAACATGTTGCCCGAGACGGTCGGTCTGAAAAATGCTTTGATGTGCCTCAACCAAGCCCGCTATGGAATTGCATTTGGCGCTCTTGGTGCGGCTGAGGACTGCTTTCAGGAAGCTCTCGAGTATTCCAAAAACCGCATGATGTTTGATCGCCCTTTGGCCGGCTTCCAGCTCATCCAACGCAAGCTGGCAATTATGTCGACGCAAATCACCACAGGAAACCTGTTGGCGCGCCGACTCGCCGATCTCAAAGCCGCCGGTGCGCTCGAACCTGGCCACATCAGCATGGCCAAACAAAACAACGTCCTGCTTGCGCTCGAGGCGGCACGCACTGCTCGCGACATTCTCGGCGCCAATGGAATCAGCGACGAATATCGCTGCATGAGGCACGCCTGCAACCTTGAATCGGTTTACACATACGAAGGAACCAACGACATTCATTTACTGATTGTCGGACAGCAGCTGACGGGCTTACAGGCGTTTTCATGAGACTGACCGACACCCACTGCCACCTTTGCTCAGACAAACTCGCGCCGCACGCACGTGAACTCCTCGAACGTGCGGCGGGCAGCGGTGTCAATCGGATCATCAACATCACCTTCGACAAACAAACTCTCGAAACCGGACTGCGCCAGTCGGCCGAATTTCCGCAATTGTGGATGACCGTTGGCATTCAGCCGCACGATGCCGACCAATACACTCCCGAACTCGCCGCACACATGGAAACAATCGCTGCAACCAACCCGCGCGTGGTGGCGATTGGCGAAATTGGCCTGGACGGATTTCATAAGTTTGTCGCGATGCCTCAGCAAATCGTCTGTTTTGAGGCTTTTTTGGAAATCGCCCTGCGTTGCCGCCTGCCGGTGGTCGTGCATGTGCGCGATACCTTCGCGGATGTTCACTCGAGGCTCAAGTCATTTGCCGAGCGCGGCGGTTGCGGTGTCATCCACTGCTTTACCGGAACGGCCGAGGAGGGCCGTGCGTTTCTTGATCTTGGTTTTTACCTTTCGTTTTCGGGTATCGTCACATTCAAGAATTCAGACGAATTGCGGATGGTTGCCAAGAGCGTTCCCGATGATCGGCTGCTGATAGAAACCGACAGCCCATATCTGGCCCCCGTTCCGCAC
>JBEDKY010000359.1:0-5811 GCA_041171905.1 Pseudomonadota bacterium | reverse complement strand
ACTCAAAATACAGGTCCGCGAGTTGCACCCGTCTGCCCACACGTTTGCCGTTCAAACTCAGTTCACGCAACAGAAACTCGATGGCCTCATGTTTTTTGCCTTCTTGAATCAGTAAATCCGCCATCAGTGCGTAGGCCGGAAAACACATATCGCTGATCCGGATAGCTCTTTCGATCAGCTCTTTGGCAGTCGTCGTTTGTCCCAATTTGCTCTCTGCCTGCGCCAGTCCGACAATCACACGCGGCGATTCAGGGTCTTCCTGATGGAGTGCCACAAACTCACGGTGGGCTTCATCGACTTTACCGCGGATGAGATTGGCCTCAGCACTGCGCAGTCGTCTGAGTTGTTCCGGCGGATCAATGTATCGGCTCAACACCTGTTTTATTTTTAGCAGCAAGTCCTGCGGTTCGAAGGGCTTAATGATGTAATCATTCACTCCCAGTTCGATTGCGTGAACGATGTCATCACGAGAGGCTTCACCAGTCACAAAGATAACAGGAATGTCATTGGCGATGGGACGCGAGCGGATGTAATTGAGGACTTCAAGACCGCTTCCCTTGCTGAGATACAAATCAAGAATCACCAGATCAATTGCGTGGTTTCGCAAATACTGAATGGCGTCCTTGGGGCTTTGTGTCTCTTGGATGGTGAAGAGATGCGTTGGTTCGAGGATTCTTTTAAAAGCTTTGCGCATCAGCGCCTGGTCTTCAACGAGTAGGGCAGGAATGCGCGGGACTTCCTGTTGCGCAGGATTGAACATTGAAGCGTTGTGCTGTGGCAAGAGCCGATCGAGACCGGCTGTGATTGCCTGTGCATCGGACGCTTTGTCACGGGCCAGTATTCTGGCCGGCTTCCTAGGCCCCTGACTCATCAACTTGTCTCCTCTAAGTGTCAAAGTCTTTTCAGGTTCTTCCGCCTGTTCCCCCGTGTATCGGATGGTTCCGTGTAAAACTGAGAGCGGGGAGGGTTTTTGTGGCTGGACAAGTCCGAATTTTAAAAGAGGGTGAAATTCTTTTTCGCAGCGGAGAGCGCGCGGATTCCATGTATATCGTTCGCCGTGGTGCCCTGAAAGTTTATTTTCTGAAGGGAAACGAGGAGGTTCAGCTCGCACTTTTGAACGACGGCTCGATCGTCGGCGAAATGGCCTTTTTTGATCGGAAGCCGCGCAGTGCACATGTCAAAGCTCTGACTCAAACCGAAATTACTGAGATCACCCGGGCGGATTTTGACAAGCTGCTGACGCAAATCCCGAAGTGGCTGGTCACCATGCTGCAAAGCCTGAGCGGTCGCTTGCGCACGACGAACGAAAAGCTGGCGGCGCTGGAAAAATCACAGGAGGGTGCATCACAGGGCTCTGTGAGTGACTACCCATTCGTTCCCCTGGTTCGCACGCTGCGTATTTTGCAACTCGTGATTCCGCAGTTGGGGCAGAAAGACGGCACAAATATCGTTGTTGATTATCAGTCCGCTCTGGACTGGTGGATGAGTCTGACCGGCTGGTCGCGCGACTATTTTTCGCAATTTACAGATATTTTGGACAAGCAGGGTTTGCTTAGCAAAAAAACTGAGGAGGGCAAGGCGCCGCGGCTTGTCATTTCTGCGCGCGCTCGCCTGCAATTGTTCAGCGACTTTGTCATTGGCGTCCAGTCTCGCGCCACATTCGAGTCCGCAGAGGCGTTCGGACTGCACTGGGTTTCCCTGCTTGAGGCGGCTCTCGCCGAGGCCGCATCATCGGGATATGAAACCTACAACGTCGCCATATCAACACTTCCGGCAAGCGCTTCTGGAGTACCCGCAGACATCAAGGTACGACTGCAGACGGCTGAATGGCTCGCGCATTGGCTGCAGCTCAAAATGACAAAATCCAATGTTGAGATTCTCATCCGCCTGTCGCCCAAAGAGCACAAAAATTTGCCTGTGCTTTTGCGGATGCTTCACGTCTTTTTAAGCGAAAGGCTGGATAAAATCGGCTGAAAATTCTGGTTGCGGTCTGCCGAAGTACCGCTCCTTTTACCAGAACTGATCAAATTTGATTTGTGTGAACAACTGCCAAAGCGGCACATCCAGACCCTGTCCATAAAGGATTGCCGGATTGAGCTGGTATCCTTTGACGTCGATTTTGAGGCGCAGTGAGGCGGTCAGGGTGGTGATGCTCGAAGTCTTGCTCAGCATGAAATCATTGGATGCGCCGCCGCGGCTCAGTACTATCTCGCCATCAAGTTTTTCTAAATAGGCAAGTGCGATGCGCGTGTCCAGCTGGCTCATTATTGGAAAAGTATAGCTCAGGCTGTTTCTGTATTGTGAACGTCCGAGCAGATTGTAGTTGAGCAAACCGTTGCCGGCGATGGCTGTGCTGATGTCCTGCAGACCATCGTTTGCGCCGATGATGTAAGTTTTGAATGGACGGAAAAACTCGCGCGCATTGAGTGGCGAGCCGCCACCGGTGGCGGCATATGTGTTCCGCAGCGTAAGCGAGTGTTGTCTGAATGAGGCGGAGTTCGAAAATTCAACCGAGTAGTTCTGGAACGACACGGGGCCAAGCGTTGAATCGTCACCGGCTTTCGCAGTCCCGATGCTGTGGGTTGAATCTACCCCCATCCTGACGTCACCGTTAAAAACAAGTTTACGTTTTGAAAGGTCAGAGACCGGTTTGTCAAAAACAACTTTCTTCCATGTTTCAAACGAAAGCGAGCCGCCCATAGTACCGAGTAAAGCTTTTTGCGCACCCAGACTGGGGGAACCTAAGGCGGTCCCGCGTGAGGAAGGTTCGATGGAAAAAAGTCTTGCATGAATGTCCGATTGGCCGTCGAAGGCTAGGATCTGGCGGTTCCATTGCAAGTCGCTGCCGGCCTCGCGCAGATACATCTGACAGACGTAGGTCTTTGGGTCACCTTTAAATTTGCAGCCGGTGAGGCCATTGAAGCGTGGCCTCATGAAGACGTTGCCCTTCCATCCGTCGAACAAGCGGTTTCCGACGAGATTCGCCTCGAGTGCGATTCGGTCAATCTGGTCGATTCCGGTATCTGAATAATAGTTTCCAAAGAGCTGAATGTAGAAGCGTTCGAGTTCATCGACGATGGGGCGTGAGAAAAAACCAAAGGTCCACTCGCCAGCAAGGAAGGGTGGAAGAAAGTTGGGGTAGGTCATCCAGTGCCGGTAGCGGTAGGGCGCAGGAATAACGATGGTTGAGTTGGTATCCGCATCTGCATCGTTGAGATCGTCGGCTGCGCTGTTTTCACCAGCTGTGCTTTGCTTTTTGTCTTCTTCGGTTCCTGGCGAAACATCAGGAAGCTTTGGAAGGTATTGCGGCGCAGGAACCTCGACCGTAGGGACATTGTCAGTCATCTCTCCTTCATTCGATTCCGGTTCCGGTTCGTTGTCGTTTTGTGCAATTCTGATGGGGCCCTTGCCGGTTGGAGCAATTTTTGCGCGTAGCGTCAGTTCCTTGGGTTTGTAGGTTCCCGCAGATTTTCTTATTTCATCGGCATAGCGGGCAAACGGGGGAACGTAGGGGATGTACTTTGGCGGCGCCCACCATTTTGATGTTTCGGGACGCGTGATGATCCAACTCAGGTGGGCTTTCTTGAGTTCTTTGAGTCCTGCCTGCCAAAGCTCGGTATCGCCGTTGTTGTAGACTCGCAACATGATTGTTTCCGGCAGATGCGCGGGTTCGATGCTTGTGACGTAGTCAGGCAAACCCGTGATGAGTTCAAGTCTGTTTTTGTTCCAATGAACGAGCGCCTGAACATCATTCCAGCCGGTCAGGAGGATGAAGTCATCGGGTGCGAGCATGATGGCATCGCGAATGTAGAGCTGACCCTCGGGTATGACGATTTGTGGTGACTGTCCGTGACACACCCTCTGCACAGAAGTGAGCTCGTCGCCGGCGTCGACAAGCACGTGCGCGCAAAGGGCGGATTCACTTTCCGCGTGTGCATAATGCGGACGCACAAGCTCGACTCGGTTCGGCGCACGCCACTGTCCGAGCAGTGTGTGCTGGCGAAGTTTGTTATTCAGTAAATAAACTTTTGATTCTGTGTTGAGCGTTGTGACAGCTGCAGCATGTTCCGGAGCGAGCGGAACGATGCGAGACACCTGCGGTGGTTTGTTTAAGTCACCAATCGGAAAGTCGGTTCGGCCGATGACATCGCTGTCCTTAAGGGTATCAAGCCGGCCATTGAAGGCTTGGTAGGAGATCAGCTGTCCTGTCGTGCGATTGCTTGCTTTGACATTCGATGTTGTCCAGAATCCTCCGTCCGTCCACTCTTTGGGATGCAGGTTGATTCTGTCATCGTATTTGAATTCAAGCGGCAGCATCGAACTCTGAACGGATTCCCTTTTACTTTCGTCTTTGTATTTATACACGACAAGACCGCCTTTTTGGCTGTCGGTCGAAAAGTCGGCATAGATGATGGTCTTGGCGTCAGATATGAAATTGAATCGGCTGATGTTTGAAAAAACTTTCGAAATTCCCGGCGCCTCTTTGAGCCGCGGCATGCCATCCAGATCCGTCTTTACTTCTTTGACGAGATCTTTTTTGAAGGATTCGTACAAATCCCCTGGCCATTCATCCGTCAGTCCGCGTACGACAAAATAGGCACCCGTGAAAAACGGCGGAATGAGCTGCTTCCAAGTCAATTCAGAGTGCAATTCGCGCAGGTTTTTATGTTTCGTGCGCTCGAAGAAGTATTTGAAAAAACGGCCAGACAACGCATAACCGCGCGCAGCTGTGTCTCCGGATGCCTTGTAGAGGGCATGCAGCCTGTCCCAGCTGAGGAAATTTCCATTGAGGGCCATCGACCTGAGCAGTGCGTTGGTTTGGATTCTGCCAAGTGATTCCGTCAGATACTCAGGCAAGCCTTCTGTCCACCATGAAGGCAGCATGGCGAGCATGAATGTGCGTCCTGCAGGTCCGACGTTGAGGTCCATGTGCTCATACATGACGCGGTGTGCAAGCTCGTGCTGAAAAAGTGACGCCGATGGTAATTCGCTGGATTGGATTTCGAGCGATTGCGAAATGAAGTTGGCAAACGACGGTCCGTCGGAGCGCGCACTAATGACAACCGGAATTTTTTCGAAACTCGAACTCAGCACTTGTTTGGGCTGCAGCTCAGGAGGTTTGGGTTGACCCTTGAGCGTTGCGCCGAGCAACAAAGTAAAGTCTGGATATGCTCTTTCGACCGCCTTCATCGCGTATTGTGCAAGTTCCTTCTGGGAAGAGTCGTAGTAGATGATGAAGCGGTCATTTTCCAATCTCCCCCACTGCACATCGGCCTGAGTTCCGGTCGGTTGAAGCAGAATGTTGGCCGGTATTGCGTGCGCCTGTCGCGAATGCTGGAAGACTGCCAGCAATACGCCGCAAAGAGTCAGTCGCAGTGTTTTTGTGTGCCTGAATTTCATTGTTACCGTCCCTGCATTCTGAATCGGTTCTCTGCTCTGAGGAGGTCTTCCGGAGTGTCGATGCCAAACGGAGCTTCGTGCGCCTGCACCACGCGGATTGACCATCCGTGTTCAATGGCCCTGAGTTGCTCAAGTCCCTCTGTCAGCTCGAGAGTGGAGGGAGACATGTTGGTGAAGTGCTCGAGTGCCGCAAACCGGAAGGCATAGACTCCAACGTGCTGCAGAAATGGAATAGATGTCAGTGTCTGAAGCTTTTTTTGGAGGTCTGTGATCTGGTCCGCAGCTCCAAGTAGCTCACGTGGCCATGGCAGCGGACTGCGCGAAAAATAGATCGCATTGCCAAGATGATTGCAGACCACCTTGACCACTGAGGTGCGCATGAAAAGGAGTGGATCGGTCTGCGGAAAGGCG
>JBEDKY010000358.1:0-13484 GCA_041171905.1 Pseudomonadota bacterium | reverse complement strand
AAAGAAAGCTTCGAGCATTTCGGTATCGGGCGCGAGAACAACCGTGGATGCGCGCAAGTTCAGCACACGACGAAACATTTCTCGCAATACAACAGCAATCGCATCAGAGATCCCTTGGGTTTCGGCGATCTCTCGCGAACACCAGGGCTGGCCGAAAGATGGTCCGTCGCTCGGTGAGAAGTGGGGGTGCACTCCCGATAGAATCCATCGGCGGATCGAACGAACGTCAATCGACTCTGATCTTCTCCGGAGGATTTGCCTCATCCGGCCGCCCGCCTCCGAGAATTCGGCCGCACCCAGAAAAATCGGTTCTGATGAAAAAGGCAAAAGTGCCTCGCGCGCGACAGCGCGCATCAGCGTATCCTTGAGAAAAACTGGCGAAACTGCGAGCTCCGCGCCTGCCTTGTTGAATGAGGCCGCCTGCGGCAAGGCCGCAAAAAATCCCAGTCCCAATACGGAATCAGGCAATTCGCCGTCACGCGAAAGCTCGTTCAAAAACATATTCAAACGATTTTCAGATTTAAATAGGTACAGTTCCCTTTGCACCTTTTCGTCCTTCCATGAACAATTCTAACGGCCGGAGCTGTGGACTATTTTCCCGAGCTCTGCGCCGACTTTGCAACGCTGTCGAGAACGCCGTTTATAAAGCTGCCCGAAGCCGATGAGCCAAACTGTTTGCCGAGTTCAACTCCCTCGGAAATGATAACATCTTTGGGAACTTCAGATCGCGTCATCAATTCTGCAGTGCAAATTCTGAGGATCGCAAGGTCGACCCGCGCAATGCGCGAGAGTTTCCAGTTTGAGGCCGACGTTTCGATGCGTGCGTCAACAGCCTCACGCTGTTCATTGAACGTCTGCACCGCAAGCCGGACAAATGGATGAAGTTGTTCATCAACCTCATTTTGCTGAAAAAAAGTCTGCAAAACAGACTCGGGCACAAAGGTTTGCTGAGCTGCTTCCAGTTGATAAACAAGAAGCACAGCAAATCTGCGCGCATCGCGAAGTTGGGTGGGCTTGAGCGCCGCCGCGGCGAAGCTCCATTGCGAGATCATTCATTGCCTCCGGAACGGCTCAAGAGAGCGCGAGTTTCAATCATTTCTAGAACGGTTTCTGCAGTTTCCGCACCCTTGTTGCCAGTTTTTCCACCCGCGCGGTCTAGTGCCTGTTCCAGCGTCTCGCAGGTTAGAATCCCGAACCCGACCGGCGCCGAACGGGCCAGCTGAAGATTCATCAATCCACTCGAACTCGTTGAACAAACATAATCATAATGGCTAGTTGAGCCGCGAATAACGGCTCCCAGAACGATCACTCCGTCCACCTTCTGAGCATCAAATAGCCATTGAGCGGCCAAAGGGGATTCAAACGCACCTGGAACTTCGATTTCGATGATTTGTTCGCTCTTGATGCCTCTGCGCTTGAGCAAAGAGTGGGCACCTTCTGCCAACCGCCGTGTCACCAATTCATTGAAACGACAGATAACCATGCCGATTTTGATAGGTTTTTGGCGAACTGACATAAATCACCCCAAACGAGAATTAAACGACCGTCCCCCACAGTGGGGAGAGCGGGCTTACTCCAAATTCACGACTCGAGTAAATGGCGGGCAATGATCATTCTCTGGATTTGTGACGTTCCCTCATAGATTTGGAAAATTTTCGCGTCACGCATCAACATTTCTACTGGATATTCGCGGTTGTAGCCGTATCCGCCGAAAATTTGGACGGCATCTGTTGTGATCCGCATGCACGAATCAGCCGCAAGCAGTTTAGCAATAGACGCCGTGTATGTGTTTCGTTGGCCGCCATCGACTTCGTTCGCAGCTTTCCAAACCAGCAATCGGCTGGCTTCGATGTCCCGCGCCATTTCAGCAATGAGGAATTGCACCGCTTGATGCTCGGCAATTGGCTTGCCGAAGGTCGACCGGTGCTTGGCATAATCGATGGCACATTTCATTGCACGCTCGGCAAGCCCGACGGCACCGCTGGCAACCACTGGACGGGTTCTGTCGAATGCACCCATCGCAAGACGAAATCCGTCTCCTTCTTTTCCGAGCAGATACTTGGCAGGGATTTCGACATTCTCAAACGTAACACCACGTGTGTCGGAGCAGCGCTGCCCCATATTGTCCTCTTTCTTACCGACAATCACTCCCGGCGTGTTTGCTGGTACCACAAATCCGGTCATTCCTTTGTGGCCTGCAGCGGGATCAGTTTTTGCAAGGACGAAAAACCACTTTGCGTATCCGGCGTTGGTGATCCACATTTTGGAGCCATTGATGACGTACTTGTCGCCAATCTTTTTAGCCGTCGTTTTGATGCTAGCCACATCCGAACCCGCCCCTGGCTCGGTCACGCAGTAGGCCGCCATGTGCGGCTCTTCAACCATGGGAGCCAAGAACTCTTTCCAACTTGCTTCGTTTCCGCCAAGTATGACGGGCACACCGGCGAGTTCATTTGCGAGCGCCGCAGTGCAAAAGCCGGCACTGCCTGTTGCGAGTGCTTCACCAATCAGCGAATGGCCGAAAACTCCGAGTCCGAGACCACCCACAGATTCCGGAACGAATGCATTGAGCAAGCCCAGCGAATGTGCCTTAGCGAGCAGATCTGTCGGGAATCGGGCTGTCTCGTCGAGCTCGCGCGCTTTGGGCCAGACTTCCTTGTTTGCAAAGTCGTGAGCAAGGTCAAAGAGTGCCTGAAATTCATCACTGAGTTTAAACATAGACATAGTCGTGAACCCTCCGGTGTTACCTCAACAGTCTAGCACCGGCCGCCGGCGGACGCCTCGCATCATCTCCAAAGGTTTGGCACGTCAATAGCGCCACGCATCCGTCAATATGATTTGCTGTAGAGTCAGTCTGCAGTGCTAAAATCGAAGCATATTAATTTGCTTTCATGCGGGAGGTTATGTCACCAATGGGTGCTGGCAAATCTAGCTTTATGAAAAGTGTGTTCAACGGAACAATTCCTGAATCACAACTGCATCATTTTCCATTTTTCAACACAAATCGCGAAGAAGAATTCCGCCTCGTCTCGCAATCAATCGGCGACTGGCTCAAAGACAACGTTGATCCCATGAAGCTTGATGACGAGAAAAAACTTTCGCCGGAAATTCTGCAGGGCCTTCGCGAAATGGGTCTATTCGGACTCATCATTCCGGAAATCCACGGCGGCTCCGAATTCACCCAGACACTCTACACGCGCACGCTTGAACTCATGAACAAACACGAGAGCTGTGTGACTCTCACCGTGGGCGCGCATCAGTCGATTGGACTGAAGGGTCTTTACCTCTACGGTAACGAAGCACAAAAAAAGAAGTACATGCCGAGACTGGCAACTGGCGAGATGATTGCTGCATTTGCACTGACTGAACCCACCGCAGGTTCAGATGCTGCGGGAATCAAGGCGCGGCTGGTCAAAGATGGTGACCACTACATCCTCAACGGTTCAAAGCTGTGGATTACCAACGGCGGCTTTGCCGACTTTTTCACGGTGTTCGCTAAGGAAAATGTCGACGGTGAAGAGAAAATCACCGCCATTATGGTGACCCGCGACATGGGTGGCGTGAGCCACGGTCCTGAAGAACACAAACTCGGCATAAAGGCTTCGAGCACTGTCGAGGTTTACTTCAAAGACGTCAGAGTTCCCGCAGAAAACATGCTCGGAAAGCCAGGTGATGGCTTCAAGATTGCGATGGGAATCCTCAACCAAGGCCGCCTCGGTTTGTCCGGAGGCGCCCTCGGAACGATAAAGGCGGTGGTCGATCAGTCCGTCACCTATGCGAAGAACAGAAAAGCATTTCAACATACGATCGCGGAATTCGGCGTCATTCAGGACATGCTCAGCGAGATGATGTGCCATGCCTATGCCGTCGAATCGATGACCTATTTCACAACCGCGCTGGTTGATGCGGGTGATATCGATTATTCAATCGAGGCAGCGATCTGCAAAGTTTATGGAACAGAAGCTGCATGGCGTGTGCTGAATCTCGGAATGCAGATTCACGGCGGCAATGGCTACATGAAAGATTACGGACTCGAGCGCCGGTTGCGCGACAGCCGGATTGGACTCATCTTCGAGGGAACGAACGAGATTTTGCGTATGTTCCTTGCAATGACAGGACTCAAGGAACCAGCCAGCGAATTCAAACGCATTGGCAAGGAACTGCAAAGCCTGCAAAACATCCGCAACCTCGAGTCTCTCAACGACGCGATCGGCAAAATAGGCGTCATCTCGGAATTCGCCCTCAACCAAGTGCGGCAGTCTGTTGTCAGTGAAAAATTGGAAGGCTTCCATCCGGCATTGGAAAAGGAAGTCAGCCGGCTGTCTGACTCGTCCAAAGCACTTGCGACAGCGGCGAACAAACTCATCCGCCAGTACGGGCAAAAACTCGTTGACGAGCAAATCCAGCTCTGTCGTCTGGCGGACATCGCCATCGATACGTTTATGATTGCGGCTGTGTTGTGCCGCATCAACTCTGTGCTCGAAAAATGCGGCGGGCCGGAAAAGAATGCCACCGAGCTGTCTGTGGCCCAGCTTATTGTCAGAAACGCAAAAGCCCGGATCAACCAGAACGTCTACAACATAAAGGCTAACCGGGACGCCGAGGTTAAACAAATTGCTCAATATCTTTGTGAGGTTGAGCGCTATCCTTTTGAACTCAGCAAAATTTCGTAAAGCGCAGCGCAAAACGGCGTTGGAATTCCGACTCGCCCGAACTCAGGTTTGACCGCAGACGTCCGAACCCACTCTCGCAGACAGGAGGTCTTGCGAATGGGTTCGTTTCCGACATCGGGTTATGCCTGGATGGCTACCACCGGAGCTATCGTATGCTGCGCGCTGGTTTACTCATCATTCATTCTTCGCAATGTCAGCCTTAGGTCGGCTCGCCATCCGGTGCGTCGGATCGGCCGCTCTATTACCGCACTGACTCGCGCAGGGCGCGGCAGCCGTTTAAAGAGATTCGAAGCCATTGCACAAGGTGTGGTCAGCGATGTTGAAGATGCGCTGCAGCCACCTCTGTGCCACAGACACGCACGCTCGTTTCTGCCGATACTGTCTGATGTCCGCAGACGCGGCCAGCTGCTTTTGCAACAGCAGACAACTGCACACCGCGTCGCATCGCCCGACAGAGAGCGGGACCTGACAAATCTGGTTATGCGACTCTTCACTCTGGAGGCACAGCTCAAAGCATTGCCAAAGCCGTCTGTCACAATCGAAGAAGTTTTATCCGGAAAATTTGAGTAATAAGGAAGCCCGACGCATGTTCAAAAGGACGCAACCGATGACCAAAAGTGCACAGCCTCTGACACACGAACACACGCTTGCCTCAGCAGCCCGTCCACGTCGGCGTCCGGATGAAGTCTGGCATTGCCGCGAATACTGGACTGGCGACTCGCGCGATGGCCAGTACACGAATGGTGACGGTTACCACTATTTCGAGATGCGCGGTAACGGAGTCATTGTTAAGGCACTGGAGTACTACGAGACCGAAGATGGCGAAGAGCGCACCAACGAGGTGCCCGAGCTGGTTGGAATCAATTGGTATGAATTTTTCGGTTTCGACGATGATGAGTTGCTTGAGGATGTCCCGGAGCACGAGTTTGTATACGTCGAGCAGCTCATCCGCAAAGCTTGAAAAAGTCGATAAAGCCAACTTAGGACATCCGTGCCCGGGAAAAATTGCCAAGCCCGCAAAGCTGATTAAATTGTCAGAGGACAAGTGCGGGTCTCGGGGGTTGGCATGAACTACTACGAATTACTGGGAATTTCTAAAACCGCCAGTGATGACGAAATCAAAAAAGCGTATCGCAAGCTGGCGATGCAGTTTCATCCAGACCGAAATCCAGGGAACAAGCAAGCGGAAGAAAAATTCAAGCAGATTTCTGAGGCCTATGCCGTACTTTCGGACAAGGACAAGCGCCGGCAGTATGATATGTTTGGCGACTCCGCTTTTCAGCAGGGTGGCGGATTTCGTGAGGATGTCTTCCGCGGGGCCGATTTCAGCAGCATCTTTCGCGAAATGGGATTCGGCAACGTCGACTTTGAATCCATGTTCGCCGGCATGGCCGGTGGCGCGGGAATGGGTGGAGGTGCCACAGGACGCGGCCGCGCATCGGGATTTCGCGGCGGGGGCGGATTCAGGACCGGAGGGGGCGGATTCAGAACTCCTCCCGGCTTTGACACTCCGTTTGATGAGCAGGATTCTTACGACGTCGAACAGGAACTCACCGTTGGCTTCATGGATGTTTATCACGGCGGCGAACGGCAGGTCGTACTCAACCTTCGGGGCGGTGAGAAGGTCAACGCACGGATAAAAATTCCTGCAGGTGTGGAAGATGGAAAACTCTTGCGCCTGAAGGGACAGGGACTCAGCAGACCCAACGGCCAACGCGGTGACCTGTACCTCAAAGTCAAAATGAGTGAACATCCGGAATTCCATCGCACCGGAGCGGACGTCGAGTGTGAAACACTCGTGCCGTTCTCCACCCTTGCATTGGGCGGACAAATCACCGTCATGACCCCACAGGGCGTGAAAAAGACGACACTCAAGGCAGGAATGAAAAGCGGAGTGAAGATCCGCCTGAAGGGACTTGGCTTCGTCAAAGAACCGGGGAACGAACGTGGCGACCTTTACGCCCGCATTACAGTGCAAACTCCGACAGAAAGCGAGCTGACTCCCGAGCTCATCGAGTTGCTGGAAAAATTAAAACAAATAGGTTTCTAAATTTTGCCCGAATAACGGTGAACTGCTATCGTTCCCTCATTGAATGAGAGGACCGAATTATGACAATGAGCTGGACGTTCAGAAATATCAACGCAGACGAAGCAAAGAATATTTTGCAAAAAGAACTCCAGGCTGCCGGAGTGCCATCGTTCGCCAGCGTATCATGGGAACAAAACACGATGCTGGTCCGCATCGAAAAGGGCGGAAAGAGCGAATTCAAACTCACGCTGCAAAGCCAAGGCAGCGATACCAAATTCGTCGAAACAAAAAGAGACGTCGCTCTTTTTCACAAGCCGTTTGTCGGACGCGTGGAAAGTTTTGTCGATCAAATTCTGAACAAAGCCGGAGCAGCCAAAGCCTGAACCACCATGCCTGAAAACCCTCAGCCGGCATCCGAACAACGAGTCGCCCGCACAGAGAGGGCAAAACTGCACGCTCTCTCGCTGGCGGCTTGTCTTACTGCGGCTGCCTGTGCTCACACAGCGGACCAGGGAAATACCGTCCGATCAAAACAGGCGCAGGCATCAGCAAAAAACAATAATGTCCGCAATGGCGATTCCCACACCAATGACACACTCATAAAACTGCTTCCGGAAAACACCTCGAGCGGCGAAAAATTTGCCAACAGCGACATCGGGCAGCGCCTGACGCGTATGACGGGGCGAGAATTCACACCACACGATGTGCAGACGCTGACCGCTCTGCGCGTGCTCCTCGTTGCACAACGGGAAGCGCGCGAGCAGCGCGCAGCGCAGACTCGTGAGCTTGCAAAACTTGTCCTCAAGACTGAACACCTGAGCACGCAGATTTATGCAAAGGCACTGCGTTTTTTGGCACTTGCAGACGTCATGACGCTCGCGGAAGAAACAAATATCAACGAGGACACGCTTGCGCGTCATCCAAAATATGAATTCAATTCCTTTCAGGCGCTGCAGTGTTCCCTTGCCTGCCAAACCTACGGCTGGCAAGTTCTTGCACGCGAGGACAGCGCAATCCTCACTGTCAACGGCTATCGGCAGAGGCTCCTCAGTGAGGAGGCTTTTGCCGGGGTTGGTCAGCAACAGCCGTCTTGGCTCAAGAAAATATTTTCACAATCCTCAGCTGTCACAAGCAAAAAAGACAAAGCCGAAGAAACTGGAAAAGCAAAGCAGACTGACTCACCCGCCCAGCGTGTTTTGCGGCTGCGGTCGCTTGTAGAAAACAAGCAATGGACTCAGGCGTCACTGTTCGCAAAAAAAATTCTCGGCGAACGCTCCGCACAAAATCAGACAAACAACTCGAAGAATGATTGCCCTGCAGATACTTTGTATGCGCAGTATGCAATAGCACAGGCAACCCGCATCGCACAGGATCGCAAGACGTTCGCACGCTTGCAGGATGACTTCGTCAAAGAACTCGATCGCAGCCGTTGTTCTCCTGAGTCTTTCGCCTTCGACAAAGAACAATTCGACTCATTCAAACTCGATGCATGGCTTTGGCTTGCGAGACTTCAATGGGAACAAAACAGAAACCCCGAGGCCTTTCACTCAGCACGGCATGTGCTCAATGAGGCCGCGGCATTGCAGGCTTGGGACCACGTGATTGATGCGGCAAAGGTGCTCATCGGCCGCGTTGGTTTTGAAATGCTCAATCCAACCGAGAACATCAGTTTTCTCGCCGCTCTTGAGAACATTTCTTCGACGGCGGACTCCGAAGACTTTCACGTCTGGCTCGTATCGCGGCGCGGACTGATGCAATTTCTCGACGGTGATTTCAACTCGGCGCAAAAGTCGTTTGAGCGGGTGATCGACTTGACCAGCGACACATCATTGCGCGCGATGGCCTTCTACTGGATTGGTCGCTCACACCATGCGGCCAACCGCATCAATGACGGCGAGAACGCCCTTCTCTCTTCCGGCATGACTGATCCTCTGAGTATCTACGACGTCTTCTCGGGTCAGTTGATGCAGCGACAATCAGGACGTGCATCGACTCAAGCAAAGCAGGCTTTTTATTCAGGCTGGCAGGCAGAGCATGAAAGCTGGCTTCAGCTCAACGAGCGTCAGCCTTTGAAAATCATTGCATCGACCCAACCACGGACGCGGCTGACACTTCCGCGTGATGGAAATCTACCGACAGTCAGCTCACAATCCCAATTCGACAATTCACTTGAGACCGCGATCTTGTTGATCGCCCTCTTGCGGGCTGCCCATCCGGAGATGACGCAGGATGAGTTTTCGCAGTTTTTAGCCCAATCAGGCGATCTGCTTCCCAGCCTGCTCAAAGGCGAAACGGTGCGCCTGCGACAGTCATTTCAGCGACAAAACACTCTGCACGACGAAGTTATTCCGCGCGCGCATCAGGTTGCATGGCTGACGCACATGCTGGGTGATCACTCGAATTCCATCCTGTTCGTCGGACGTTTGCGCGAGACGCTCGGATGGGACAGTGACTATCTACCATTCCTTTATTTCATTTTTTACCCCCGCCCCTTTTCTCAGGAATTCACTGCCGCAGCAGAAAAATGCTCGGTGGACGTGGATCTACTCTATGCAATTGCCAGACAGGAAAGTCTTTTCCAGCCTGCGGTCAGAAGTCATGTCGGTGCGGTCGGGCTGATGCAGCTGCTTCCGACAACGGCGACTCGTGTCCTGACGAAGTCAGTCGGCATAACAGCCAAAGAGAAAATCGACCTCACCGATCCTGCAACAAATACCATCGCAGGGGCCTGTTACCTTAAACAGCTTTTGGAGCGATATAATAACAACGTGACTTTTGCTGTGGCTGCCTACAACGCCGGTGAAGCGGCGGTCGACGGCTGGGTGGGCAAGCGACAAAAACTCGCCGACATGCCTTTTTTCATCGAATTCATCCCGTTTGCCGAGACGAAAACATACGTCCAGCGGGTGCTGAGAAACTATTACAACATCAAATGGATTTATCGCTCTTCTCTGGAGAAGTAAGCTCTTGAGTGGGTGCGGAGACAAGTTCACCCTGCGCCACGCTTCCGCCGGCAGCCTGAACGGTCGGGAGCAGATTGGAAGCATCTTCATCATCCGCAGCAGAGACTTCACCCTGCAACTCGGGCGCTGCCTGAGCGGCATCAACCGAATTTTGACCTGAGGTTGTGTTTTCCTGGTCAGGCTTTGAGTCTTCGGAGTGTGCCGCATGCGAGCGCGCGGTATCTTCGTGCTGCTGTTCGGTCAAAAGGTCCCGCGCCACCTGATCACGGACATCCAACCACGAGCGCTGAAGGTCGTTGGTGACACCGCGAAAGTTGTTCCAAGCTTTGACCATTTTTCGCATATTTTTGGGAAGGTCTTCGTTGCCGAATAACAACAAGGCAACGAGAGCTACGACGAGAACTTCTCCTCCGCCGATTCCAAACATACGAAAACTCCCGCTTGGACCGCGACGACTTACTTTTTAGCCAGCTCAGCTTCAATCAGCCTGACAAATTCAGCGCGATCGACAGCGCCGCCCAATTTGCGTCCGTTGACAAAATACGCCGGCGTACCGTTGATGCCGATATTTTGGCCGTCGGCAGCATCTTTGAGAACCTCGGCTTCCATCTTGGGATCCTTGAGGCATTCATCGAATTTGCCCGCATCCAAAGACAATTTGCCTGCCAACTCTTTGTACAGAGAAATATTCAAACGAGCATAGTTTTCGAACAGCGCATTATGCATTTCGAAGTACTTGCCCTGAGCACCTGCGCAGTTGGCTGCCACAGCGGCTGGCAGTGCCTCAGGATGGATTTCGCGCAATGGAAAGTCACGATAGACCCACCGCACTTTGCCTTTGTACTGCTCGACGATTTCCTTCAGTGTCGGAACCATGCGTGCGCAGAATGGACATTGGAAGTCAGCAAACTCAACGATTGTAACCTTGGCATCCTTCGGCCCGAGGAAGTAGTTGCCAGCATCGTCGACATCCAGCTTGGGCTCGACAGGACGACGCAGTGCAACGCGGATTGCTCCGGAGCTCTTTGCCTGCTCGACAAGCTGTCTGAAAACACCCTCACGTTGACGGCCTTCCAAATAGGCGCGAACCTGCTCTGCCCGCTGATTCTCGGGGATGCGCTGCAACGCCGGATTGGATTTATTCTCTTGGAGAAAACTCTCTATCTCGGCCATCGGAACACTGACTTTATCGTTGAAATAAGCAGCCTGCGCTTCCTCAACTGAGGCAAACTTGCGCTCGGTCTTCATCTTGTCGAAAAATTCAGCCACGTAACGCTGGATGAGAATCTGTTCAGCAGCATTGAAGACCTGCATTTCAGCTTCATAAAGCTTTTGCGCTTCGTTGCCGTTGAGTTGCGCGCGCTGCACCTGTGTTGATCCAAAGCTGCCCAGCGAGCCGCTGTCGCCAGCCGCGGGTGCGGCGATGGCTTCTGACGGCGATGATGGAGAGAATGGAAGGCGCGATGAAATGCGCTCTTTGTCGAGTGCAAATAACGGGACAAGACCAAGAAGTCCGCCCAGCACGAAAGCGGCACCGATAAGAACTTTGCTCTTTGACATGTTCATCCTCTCCAAATTCAGACTAATTAACGGAATTTACCTTCCAGTTCAGAGATATCCCTACGATACGCGGATTCTTCGGCAACGCCAACGACATCAGGGAGTGTTTTGGCAAACTCAAGCGTCTTCAGTGCATCTGCCTTGCTTTGAATTTTGCTCTGCACTTCCGACAAGTAGATGTGGTTCAGTTTGCTTTCCGGCGCCAGCGAGACCGCCTTTTTGAGGTCTTCCATGGCAAGCTTGTTGTCGCCGATGGACACAACTCCAGGCAACTTATTGTAGAGACGACCGCGCACACGCAGCGGGCCTGCGAAGTGATATTTGGGGTCGATTTTGATGGCTTCGGTCAACGCGTCACGCATCGGTTTAGCGGCACTCAGCGCATTGAGAATTCCCTTCGCTATTCCCCAGCCGCCAAGAGTGACGGCGTACCAGTAATGGCCTTCGACGCGGCCGGACGCCAACTTGCGTGCCTTGTCGCCCGCCTCACTTCCCACCTGAAAGATTTCCATCTTCTCGGTAGAGACGCTGCCACTCGGCAGTGCGAAAAAGCCGCCGTAGTAGGACAGGCGCGAAAGCCGCCAAAGAACTTCGTAGTCTTCTGGCAGAGCAGGTTTCTTTTTTAGGAACTCGACGATTTTAGCGTGCATTTCGTGACGAACGTTCCAAGCCGCGTCCAACGACTTGACGTTGCTTTCAAGCACAATCTGGCTCGCAGTCTGTACTGGGGCTGCCGCGGAGGTCGCGGTACTTTGTGCCGCCGGAGCGGCACCTGTGGATGCTGGGGTCCCCGCATTGGCAGCAGCGCCGTGCAAACTCAAAAATGCGGGGATTGAAAGTACGCAACTCAGAACGAGGGAATGAACACGACAAGCGGACTTCATCTTTTGATCTCCTATTGCAGAGATCAAAGATATTGCTTGAGTGCCTCCACCTTGTCGAGCTTCTCCCATGGAAACTGACTGCGGCCGAAGTGACCATAGGCAGCCGTTTCGCGGTAGCTGAAGCCATGCTTTGCGGGGTGCTTGAGGTCAAACTGCGCGATGATATCTGCAGGCTTCATGCGGAAAGTCTCGCGCACGGCAGCCTCAATCTTCGTCCGACCGATTTTCTCGGTGCCGAACGTCTGAACATTGACACTCACCGGTTCGGCGACGCCAATTGCGTAAGCAATCTGCACCAGCGCGCGGTCCGCGAGACCTGCAGCGACGATGTTCTTTGCGATGTAGCGACCCAAGTACGCAGCAGAGCGGTCAACCTTGCTGGGGTCCTTGCCCGAAAATGCACCACCGCCATGCGCGCCGTGTCCGCCATATGTATCAACGATAATTTTACGACCCGTCAGGCCGCAGTCGCCCTGGGGGCCGCCCGTGACAAAACGTCCCGTCGGGTTGATAAAGTAACGCGTCTTGGAATCCAGCAGATTTGCCGGAATTGTCTTCTTGATCACTTCGTCCACGACGTACTGGTGAAGCTTCTCGAGGCTCACGTCCGGAGTGTGCATCGTACTGACAACGACTGTGTCGACACGCTTGATAACGCCGTTGTGGTATTCAACGGTGACCTGCGACTTGGCATCAGGACGCAAGAAGGGGACTTTTTCGACTTTGCGCTTGTGCGCAAGGTTGCGAAGAATGTTTTGTGCATACTGCAAAGTTGCAGGCATCAACTCGGGTGTTTCGTTGATCGCATAACCGAACATCATGCCCTGGTCGCCTGCGCCCATTTCCTTGTGCAGCCCCTCGCCCTCGTTCACTCCGACGGCGATATCGTGCGATTGGGCATCAACGGCAACAATCACACCGCAGCTACGGTAGTCGAATCCATTTTCCGGATCGTCATAGCCAATTTCGCGAATCGTCTCGCGTGCGATGTCGGCGTACTTGCGCGCCTTCATCTTGCATTCGTCGTTGGTGGTGATTTCGCCGGCAATGACAACCAAGCCGGTTTTCACGAGAGTCTCGCATGCCACACGCGCATGCGGATCGTATTTCAGAAGTTCATCGAGAATCGCATCCGAAACTTGGTCGGCAACCTTGTCAGGATGACCTTCCGATACGCTCTCGGATGTGAAGTAGGTAATTTCGGGATTGGATGACTGCATTGCAGCATAACTTCTGAACATAAAACACCTCGCACGGGTGAACGGTGAACAAATCAATTTAACGAGGAGAATCTGTAAGCCGGATTCTGTCGACGACCACAATTTCTCTTGCTCACACCGATGCCGGCGGAGTCCATGCAACCAACCCGCGCGTC
>JBEDKY010000357.1:0-13326 GCA_041171905.1 Pseudomonadota bacterium | reverse complement strand
TTGAACGCGCAGGTCGTGTTGCATTTGCGATTGAGATTAAATCGACGAAAAATCTGACTGTTGACGACTTCAAGGCGCTGCGGCTTGTCGGCAAAGATTTTATTGGCGCCAGACGTATTGTTTTATGCCAAGAAGAACGGCCGCGTGTCACGGAAGACAATATTGAAGTGTTTCCGTGGGCTGAGGGAATTGAGCAGATTCTACACTGACGAGCGAATCAGTTCGCTGAGGAAGTCAGCCCACTCGCTCACTTTATCAGTCAAATATCTATTTCTGATGCCTTTTTCTGACACAACGCCCACCACCGGCTTCGCAGGTTGAATCCAGGATGATGCGTCATTCGACAGTACGAAGATATTTTCACAACGCGCATCCTTCTGAATATCTTTGCATCAAGACAGGCACATTTTGAAAAGGAAAACTGGAAATACCACAGAACCGAAGTGGCTCGGTACCTTCAGAAAGGAAAACCGCAGATTGAACCCAAACAACTTCCTGCGCAGAAATTGCAGAGCGAAGTCATGGCCGAATTGTCCGCACAGAGCACTCTCAGAGAAAAACTTTCAACGTGGTTTGAGGTAAGCAAGGTTTTGTTTGGACCGGTGAGCTCAAAGTCTTGATGCCAGGCCAAGCTCGGTAACGTGGTTGTGGGCTTTTTTTAGGATTTGTAGCAGGCGCGAGGAACTGCCTGCAGGGAATGAGTTATAATTTCATAATGGCACCCATTGACTAATTATGGGTTCTAATATTAAAATAAAACACATGAGAAAGAAGACTGAACTCTCAAAAATAAGAGACCTTTTGCAGAAGCCATCCTTCACCTCCAAAGAGGCAGTGGTGTTAGGGGTGTCCGCAAGCACACTGTCCTATTACGCCAAGACCGGGGTCATTGTCCGACTGGGCCATGGAGTCTACTCAAATCCGAACTTTGCACTCGAAACGGATTGGCAGTGGGAAGACCTCGTGCAAGTTGTCTCGGCAGTTCCCGATGGTGTGGTGTGTCTGATTACCGCGCTTCTACTCTGGGAGTTGACAGATGAACATTCGCGGGAATTTTGGATCGCGATTCCTCACAGTACAAAAGCAAAAAAAATCGGTCCACATTCGCACATTGTCCGTTATCGAAACATGGAATTGGGTCGCACCACCATTAAAATTGGGGGCGTTGACCTCCCGATTTTTGATGAGACTCGCACTGTCCTAGACGCTTTTAGGATTCTGAGTATCGAAATTGCAATCAAGGCTCTCAAACGTCTGGCAAGTCAGGGAAGACTCGATTTTCGAAAAATGGCCGATTATGCAAAGACCCTCCGCATTGACATTACCCCTTACATTATGACGGTGAGCACATGAATCGAGATGCTCTGAAAGTCAGAGTCATTGACGCAGCCAAATCTCTCGGCATCTCGTTCAACGAGGCTTTTCATAGGCTTGTCATGGAGCGCTTTTTGGCGCGAATAGCACGTTCCTCCCACCAAGAGCGTTTCATTTTCAAAGGTGGATTCCTACTCTCTCATTACGTTGACCTGGGACGGGAAACACGAGACTTGGACTTTCTACTTAAAAATTTACATGCAGAAAACTCCTCAATACAAAGAGTAATGAGTGAAATATCAGCCATAAATGCTGGGGATGGCTTTATTTACACGCTCACTGAAATTGAAGAACTTGCCCATGAACACATGGGATATGGCGGGTTTCGTGCAAAATTCAACGTCCTGTTTGGAACAATACGTGAGGCTCTCGATGTTGATATCGGGATCGGTGATGTGGTGGATGCCCAACCCGAATCTTTCAAACTAATGGCAGGAAAGGGAAAACCAATCTTTGAAAACGAGGTTTCTCTGCTTGTTTATCCACCAGAAACAATCCTAGCTGAAAAGCTGCAGACTCTGGTCTTACGAGCAAAACAAAACAGCCGCATGAAAGACTATTACGATATTCTCACACTACTGCGCAGCGAAAAATGCACGGTAGGAAAAACAAAGAGTGCTATCATTGCAACGTTTGAACACCGTAATACGAATATCAGTCTCATTCCTGTCCGCTTTTCCGCTGAAGATCTCGCCCATCTTCAAAAACATTGGTCAGCCTTCTTTCGAGCAATGCGCAACAAAGATGCGGTGCCCGCACGCATCGAGGAAGTTGTTGATGAGATCAACACTGCGCTGCAAAAAATCGGAGTAGGATCTGAGTCTTACTAAGTGGGTCCGAATCGTGGGATCGAAAACTCTAACCATAGGACTGTCGGAAGAACCAAAAAACTGAATCAAAGGGAAACGCTGAACACATGAAGGGGATAGAAGATCGCCTCGCGATTGTCCAGGTTTTCAATACCTGTTACCTCTTGACAGTGTTCAATGAAAGATAGGTTTTCCTGCGATGAAAGAATCAAAAAGCGCATTAATTGAGTGGAAAAAGCTCCTCGCTCGCGGGTTGAGCTTGCATGGATTCTTAGAGTCCGAGGGTCGGGGGTCGTTGGTTCTTGTTCCCTACTGGGACTGCACGGACGAGTCCGCCGGAGTGTCGGCTGCCAGCGATCTTCAGGTCAAAAACTTTTTCAACAATTTCGTATCAAAGTTTTACATGAACCCGAAGAACTGCACGGTAGCACTTCCGGCTGTGATTGGCAGTGTTCCACTTCCGGCGCCGATTGCTCTGAGCCTGTCCCGCGGTGAAAAGGCGTTGAAGCGGATTTCCGCGATGACACGCAGAGAAATTCGCCACTCCACATTTAAACTGAAAGGCCAATTCTTCCCTCTCGAATCAGTCTTTTCAATTGCGCGTCTTTTTTGTGAACTTGAATTGGCAGTTCCGGGAGGATTGACTCCCACTTTCTACGACCTCCTGAGTTCGTTTCTGGATCTTGAAGTCGAAGTCCGCGATTGCATTCAAAATGGGAATGAAGTTCCGCTCAGTGATTTCGAGGTCAACAAGTTTTTTGAGCATGGGGCAAATTTCAAGGGGGCTGCCGTTCCTAAAATTGCGGATGTCAGGAAACAACTTCGCGACAGAAACAAAAGCGCTCTTGAAATTCCGTCGGATTATCTTGCCAATCTTTCATACGCCCGCTGTTGGCATTGGTTGTCGCTTATCTCGTTGCTTTCTAATCGCTGCAGCCCTCGGGTGGGCGGAGATCGGGAAGTCAAATTGCAAATTGCCATGACGACGAATTTGGTGCTGATCTCGAGCCGCGCGTTTTACCACTCCGAGGACATTGATGTTGATCCTGAGGGATTCTCGCCGAACCATCCTCTTCGTGCGCGCGCATCCAACACAGGTATTTTGTCATTTCTTTCAATTTTAGATTCCACGCGTCCACTCACACCACATCTGGCGTTTCTTTTGGACAAAGACACAACCCAAGTCGAGCGAAATTTGAGTTCTGTCGAAAGGTTACGACTGCGTCCTGCTGTATTCAAGCCGAAATTTCATGAGCAGTCAAAAAAGGCAAAGAAGATTGATCGCAGTTGTCTTGTGCCTTTCGAGGATCTGATCGCTCGGACGGAGGGCAACCCTCTGACTCTGGAAGAGGGGCTCGAGGTTTTTCCGGCAGATCGCTTTTGGCTTACATTCGACGCAATCCGGCTGATTCAAGTCTTCCCTGAATTTTTCTTGAATTTTACCTTTTTTAGGAATGGTTATTTTGCATGTGAGCGCGATGCAGCAGAGAAGGTAAAGCAGCGTTTGACGAAGAAATGTAAAGATTTTCTCAATGAATTTTCAAAGTACGGAATCGACCGAGACGGGCCCCGCCTCTTCTGTTCCGATTTTATGAGGGATGTTGGCGAGGTCCAGAAGGGACTCTACCTGACTCCGGTATTGGTGCGACACCCGAATGTCGAGCGCGCAACTGGACATTGGTGGGATCGCACAAGTTTTAGTTCAGTTTTCGGGAGCGGGGAGCTTGAGGTTGAGTGGTTAGATTGGGTTGCAAAACCAAACATTCACTTGGGCGTCACGTGGGACATCGACCCTGATTCACCCGTAAGCCCTTGGATTCGTCAATTGATCGAAAACTCCAAGTCTGGGAATTCAATCGCAAGCGAAGCAATGACTGACGAGTCCATCTCGAATCTGTTTTTCAGACCGCGCCCATGGTTTTCAGTCAACGGGAAAGAGATTTCCTTTGAGGTCTGGTCGCAAGCCAAAAAAGTTAAGGATCATTTCCTGCTGTCAGGCGGCGAGAAAATTGCATCAGAAGACTACGAGAAATACACACGTCATTTCATTGCACGGCAGAAAACTTATGCCCGTATGGGGCGGGTCAGCTTATCGTCGCTGTGGTCGAGTCATGTGGCATCTGCCGGCTCCGGAGAACTTCTCTCTCCCACCGAATACTTGTCTGATTTGGAAATGCGCATTTCTCCAATCTACAATCTTATCAGCGGTGAACTGGAGAAACGTGCACTTGAGAAATTGGATTCCCTCTCTCTCTTGGGTTTGAAAGCTGACCTTCGTCCGTACCAAAAAATCGGTGTTTCCATTTTGTGCGCTCGTACTTCAGCAGGGATTAACGTCTGCCTGGCAGATGAAATGGGCCTTGGAAAAACGCTACAAACAATTTGTTTTTTGATGATTAAAATGTACGCTCATCCCGATTGGCGAGCTTTAATTGTGGTTCCTAAATCTCTGATACGCAACTGGCAGCGGGAAATTGAAAAATTTGCCCCAAGTCTGAAGGTTGCTCTTTGGGGTGCGCACGATACTGACAGCAAAATTATACTTTCTGCTTATGCGCGTGTGCGTATCGATATTGAAAAAATTTGCAAATGCAAATTCGGCTTTGTCGTTCTGGATGAAGCCCATACGATCAAGAACGCAGATACCCAAATTTCACAGGCAGTTCGGAGAATTTCCACGCAAACTCGACTCGCTATTACAGGAACTCCGGTTGAAAACAGGGCTGAGGAACTTTGGAATGTGATCGACTGGCTGAATCCGGGCTACTTGGGACACCGCGCAAGTTTTGTTCAATATATTTCAAGTGCGCGTTCCTTTGCCGACAGAATGCTGGCGCTCAAGCCACTTCATGCGGCTCTGCAGCCAGTCATGTTGAGGCGGCTCAAGAGTTCTCCGGATGTCTCTTTAAATCTACCTGAAAAGATTTTGGAAGAGCATTACTTTGATTTGTCAGAAGAACAAGAGTCGCTGTATCGAGCCATACTTGAGAGCACGATTTCAGATGGTGATGCCGTGGTGGGAGCTTTAGCGCGGCGGGCGCTTTATCTGAAGGCTCTGATGCATCTCAAACAGGTCTGCGACCATCCCGCGCTTTTTTTGGGCCCATCGTCGAACAAATGGCTCGATGATTTTGTGGCAGACGTCGATGCAACCTTTTCTGAGAAGGCGCTCAGACGCTTAAACGCAATCGCTGAGAAATCTGAATTATCGAGAAAAAAACACATGGGATTTTTGGATTTACAACGAGAAAGGAGCGGAAAAATAGGCGCTTTTCTTGACCTTCTGGAGGAATTGAGAATTCAGGCAGCAGGGATCGTAGTTTTCACACAGTTTGTCGACATGGGCCACACACTTGTGGATACCCTGCGTGAACTCGATGACGCTTCGTGGGGTCATGTGCCATTCCTGCACGGCGGCCTCGCGGCAGATGTGCGGATGGCGCTGGTGGATCAGTTCCAGTTGAGTTGCTCGAAGTATGAGATAGACAAATCTGGCGCACCGCCAATACTCATCGCTAGTCTCAAGGCTGGAGGATTGGGCCTGACTTTGACTGGTGCAGACCACGTGATCCATTTTGATCGGTGGTGGAATCCTGCAGTTGAAGATCAAGCCAGCGATCGCCTTCATCGTTTTGGTCAGAAGCGTTCTGTCACAGTTCACACTTTCGTTGGAGAACAGACTTTGGAGGAGTCTATTTCGAAATTGCTTGAAGAGAAAAGGTCGTTGGCACAGGATCTTCTCGGACTTGGCGTCGCTGCAGTTGAAAGTGTTGGGCAAACGGCCGGAGAGGAGCGAACCTTCATCAAATTCGTTGATCCATCGGGGAGGTTTTCGCGATGAGTCGTCGGAGACCAGTTGAAGATACTGTGGTTGATTTTCAAGTTTCCGGCGAATGTGAAGTGTTGCGGAAATTGCTGACAACGGCAGTTACCATGTCCAATGATGCCAAAGTTTGTATGAACGGACTGAAAATATCGCGGAGCGCCTTTGAGGCTCAAGGATTTCAGGTCAAGAATGATTTGCTGTTGCCATGGTGGGTCTTCAAATCCGAATCTGAGAAAGTGAAGCTCATTCCGAGAGCATTGATTGATGAATGGATCGAACGGGATCCTTCGTCTCATCTCACTTACGTCCCTCAACGGATGCATGTGGATTTTTTTTCCATTGTTCAGAAAAATTTTATGCACGCAGTGGATACGAGGGTTTTTTATTCTGAAGGTGACCAGCTCATCAAGGCGGATGTGGAGATTGTGCGGAGGTTGCAAAATTTGCGGCTCGATGAAATGCCGGGGTATTGGTCGCTGATTTTTGATTCCTTCGGATTTTCGGATAATTTGTGTTCAATTGATCGAGTGACTCAGTGGGGGCATCTGGAAGAAGAAACTGCTGATCAACATGGATATGGTCGCATGCAACGTCGAAGAATTGAATACAACCGAAATCGGTTTTACCAGAAAGTAGAGGCACTCTCTCTCTTAGGTGCTGAACCATCCGATGAAAATGGGTTCAAAGAGCTTTTGCTTGTCAGTCATCCGGACAACCCTTTATTCGAAATCAGACAGGCACTTGATGGAATTTTTAGTCACCGTCCGTTGTTTTTTGGTAAACCTGTGTTCGAAACTTCGATAGGATTAACAACTCATCAAATTTCTCGTTCATTAGGAAGAATTGCGAGTTTTTGCTCATCCGCATCGCTTGCGCAATTGCACAGTTTGTTTAACGGCTTCTTTGTGCACGGCCCGACAGAATCGGGCAATCCTGGCCAGACGCTCCAGTCGTTCCATTTGAATGCAAACAGACTGCAAAAAATATTACTCAAGATTATGTGGTCAAATCCTATCTTCTTGCTCTTATCTGCTCGATTAATTGACTTCTCCAGTATCGAAGGAAATTTGATTGCCCATCTGTCATCAGAGTCTTTCCGAGACAATCTGATGCTTCGGATGTTCCCTTTGCCATATGGCCTGCTGGGTGACTCTGCCAATCAATCTTTGACTGAAGAGGAAGTGGATTCAGGCAAGAGCGATGATGATTCGCAGAGTCTAACTTCGACGAGTAAAAAACATTCAGGGAATGACTGGGGAATGAATCAGGCAAAGGCCCTATGGAGTCAGGCTCTTGCGAAAATATGATCTTCTTCTTTGAATGATTTGGAGATGAATTGTTCAATAGCAGACTAGCACAACAGCGTCATTGCTTTTGGACTGTATGCTTTTTTCCACGGTCCGACACAGCGGATCACGAATTTACGGTGTTCGAAAAGAAGCTCACCATCGTCTAAAATAGCGGACGTCGGCAGCTCTCGGTGAATGAGCTTACAAGGAAACGGCGGAGCGGCCCGACGCCGAAAACCGATGGGAACAAATGCTTCTACCGAAGACTCGTTCAGTAAGCCAATCCGCGCGATGCCAAGTGCTGTTTGACTGCTGAAGATAGCTTGAGTTTCTTCGCCGCCCCGCGGTTGTGACCAGAGCGCAATTGCGATGAGATTCTCACGCTCACCCTCGAAACCAGGAAGCACGTAGACTCCGCGTGCGATGCGGCGCCATGTGCCGACGCGTTCATGGTAGGTGTGGTTCGTGGAGGCATATCAGGCCTCGACAGCCTTCCGTGCGAGGAACACCCCACCCTGACGCATGGCCACGTCGCGTAACTTTTCCGCGTGTTCTCTCACTCGACATCTCCTCCGTGAACCCAACACATTTGTGGTCACACATTCTTCTTAAATTTTAAGATAAACCTACAAATCTCTGATATAAAAAATCTTTTATTGCGCCACAGGCTACCCGGTATCTCAAGATTCCCCCAGATGGGACCGCCACTTCGGCAGTGGAGCGGTGCCTGCTTGAGGGGGGTAAATCATTGGCCCCGGAATTGCTGTGTAAACCTTCATAACTCCCCACGATCGGAGTTGAGAAGTGTCTTCACGAAAAAAACATCTCATTATATCTGCTCTTTGCCTCAGTTCAGCCGGAACAATTGAGGCGTCACAAGAACCTTCGAAGCTAAAAATCGAAAACCTTTGCAGCGGCGTCGAATTTTTCGACACCGCTCCCGACCGTCCCTTAAAGTTTGGACACGAGATCAATTTACTACTTCTGTTAACAAAGCCCTTTATCGCGACAAATGCTGGCGATGGAATTTTTTCAAGGTGGCAATTCTCAGCAAAGGGTAATGAACTGCTCGCAGAAATTAGTGGTTCGGCAACATGGAACGATGGAACCCAAGTTACCCCACTTGAAGCAGCTTCAGGAATCATCGCTGGACTGAGAAATCGAGCGATAGGAAAAAACCTAAAATTGAAGGGCCAAACAAACCTTCCAAGCTTCGATGAAATAGTTGCGAAGCAAAATCAATTTATAAGGCTTATTGATGATAAAACGTTCGGAATAGAATTTGATGGAGACATACAAAATATCCAGGGTGTTGTGCGAGAAGCTCTAAGCGCCAATTCACGAATCAATAGAGTTTGGCCAATCAAGATTAGCAATGGGACTCGTGGAAGAGATATCGTATCGAAAAACAAAATAGACTGGTCAAAAAATGATCCGGAAATTTTTCTGACTGAGAACCACAGAGTTCGAATCACAAATTCGAAAACAAATTGCACCAACGCGGAATACTATTTATCTTCGGCCCTAGTAAATTCAAAACATCCCGACCTAGAATCTCAACTCAGTCCTCAACAACAGATGCTTTTTGCAGTTATTAACCCAACAAATCCAGAAGCAAAAAGCGTTCAACAACGAAAAAAAATTATTGCCTCTCTGAAGAATGATTTATTGGGTATCCAAAATCAGGAATTTGCTCTGGCAAACGAATTTTTTGAAAGAGGTGAGCCCGGTTCGAAAGCGCCTAATGACCAATATTACGGTAAAAATTTAAGAATCACTGATTCGCCAGAATTTAGCACAAAGATAAAAATACAACCTTGGACGAAGATACCAGACGGTTGGAAAGTAAGACAACACCTTTTGTCAAAGGAAAATAAATATGAATTTGGAAGTCCAGATGAATCATCTTTACCAGTGTTATTAGCGGCAGCCCCGGTCAATCTAAAGGGTCAACAAATATCTCTTCAAAACGGCACGATTTTTGCTCGAATCAATCAATTGAAGAGTTTCTATCCAAAAACATTCTCTGCACTTCTTGCGCTGCAACAAACCTCAAGCGCAACATTGCCAAAGGATCAAAAGTTGTTTGCCAATCTGCAAGATGCTGCGGGCGATGAACATTCAATTGCACCATTGCTTCGCTTCAGAATCTCACTCATTTCAAATAAAAATTCTTTGTACGTTCTTAAGTGGTCCGATGACGGAGAAATTGAAATCAGCAAAAGGAGAAACAAGTGAAAACGTGGATTTCAATACCAGTTGCCCTGCTCTCAACGATTCTGGGTGCATGCGGAAGAAAAGAAGATTCGACCAGCGATGTTAAAAAAGATTCAAAGCGCGTTCAGTCGCCAAACCACAACAAATCCCTGGATTCGATTTCATCTATAAAGAAACCGTCTGACTGCGGTTTCTCCAATTCATCGATAAAAGACAAGGATTGAGTATCCGTGACAAAGTCCCTTCAATACAATCTTTTAAACGTAGAGACTGAAGTTCTTCCAGAGATTAACGAACACTACGTCAGCTACCTGCAGTCGACAGCCGAGAAAATACTTGGGTCGAACTTGTCCAGGACTGGGCTATTAGAGTTCTTAAAGTTCTTCCTTCTTTCGACGTCTTTTCCAGAATCTAAGATTCAAATATCAGACGCGATCGATAAAATTTGGCACGCAGCGATTATAGAAACACGACAATATCGAATTTTGAACGATAGATTTAACAATGGATTTTTTCTTGATCACACTGTTTTGGATCTTCGACCCGATATTTTTATTAATGAACAAGCCATCACTCAAAGCAATTTTGACTTCGCAGTAAATTACTTCCTACATTTCGGAGAATTCACTTCGGAGTCGATTGAACTCTGGCCCCAAGTTAGCTCCCTGGGCAGCAAATACGAATTGAACTGTGTCGAACTTAACACAGTCATCGCTCTTGCCTGTAAAGATTTTAATGGCGCAAATATCAATCTCGAGGTTTATAATAATAATGCTGCCACGTAAATTATTCTATGGGTATGACCCCGAGGACCTAATCACAGCGTTATCGAATCTTTTCACGCGTGATTCTATACTTACGGTCTATGATTTCGGAAGTGGTAACGGAATTCATACTCTTGAAATTGCCAAGGCATTCCCTGAATCAACTGTGTTAGGAATTGAACCCGACGTTGATTTTATAAATTCGTCAACATCAAACCAAGCTGAATACGATGTTAAAAATGTTTCTTTCTTGCAACGAAAGATTGAGGATTGTGCTTTGAATGGCAATCTCAAAATTGCCGACGTAATTCATTGTTGCATGGTATTTCCATTTATAGAGAAGCCAGAAGCAATCCTAAATTACTTTAAAAAATTAATGAGCAATAACGGGATTGTTATCATATCATTATTTTTGATTCCAAATTCATACGACGTTAACATGTCTGACGCCTCACACGAGTACATGAAAACGGCTTTACCTTCAGTTCGCTTCTTCCCACAGGAATCAGATTTTAGAAATTTGCTCGAAGCAGCTGGCTTTGAAGTTGTTGAAAATCAGAATCTTCCAATGCCTCATAGAATCAGAGACAACGAAGTTGAGGACTTTAAGCGCTTTCACATTGAGAAAAGAAGAAAAATTGAGGGTCTGATTCGTGAAAAATTTGGTCTGGTCAAAAATGCCGAATTTAGACCGTCTCCAGTCCGAACCTTCTTTCTCAAGATGGGCTAATTGAGCGTGGATTTTATTTTTCATTATTTTCGAAACACCAAACCTCAGCACATCTATTTTATGGGTGTTTCTCTAATTATTTTGATTTACGTATCTGTTACATCTGCGTCATTTGTAATTTCTGAAACTGAGCGCAGAGCTTTAGTTAAGGTTGTTGCCGGAACGATACTAGAGGCGATAGAAGCCGGACCTTTGAAATATTCTCGCCTTCATGCACAGAAGATAGCAGATGAAGAAATTCAATCGCTCTTATCCACAATAAACAGAGAGCAGCATGTTCTTGCAAGAGTAGTTATTTCTACAGGAAAAAATGAAATCGATGTCATTTCCGATGTTTTTTCAGAGATGCGACGTTCTATCCCTGCAACCTGTATCGCGAATTATCAAAGAACAAGAATTTTTCCCGATGCAATTTATCCGTACCATATTTCAATCGAAATCGATGAATGTGCGATTTCCTCGAATCCTCGCGAGAGGTTTTCATTTATTTTACTGACAGGAATCGCACTTGTAACCATTTGTCTTCTTTTGTCTCTGATTGTCATACAACCGGTCAAGAAGAGTTTTGATTTGCTCATCCGAATGTTAAACAGTCCAGAAGTAAATACTCGTTTGCCGGAGAGCGAGTTACCCTTCGTTCCATTTCGGCGTCTGGCATATGAATTTAAGGAGGCTCAACGTCTACGCGTCGACGCCGCCATTGCCCGCACCACTCAAATGCTCGCCCATGACGTCCGCAAACCTTTTGCTCTCTTCCGGATGACCATAGACAGAGTCAAAACAGCAGGAACGCCGCAGCAGGTTCAACTAGCGTTGCAGGAGTCTTTGCCCGAGGTGGAAAGGTCGCTTGCAAGCGTCAACGGTCTGATTTCGGATGTGCTCAACGTGGGTGGTGAGTTTAGCCTCGTGCTCAAGCCCGTCCGATTGGCGCCCATCGTTGACGAAGTCATCGACGAAC
Source organism: Pseudomonadota bacterium (assembly GCA_041171905.1). Classification (GTDB taxonomy): domain Bacteria; phylum Bdellovibrionota_B; class Oligoflexia; order Silvanigrellales; family Silvanigrellaceae; genus RFOM01. The sequence goes on along the minus strand of JBEDKY010000357.1, from coordinate 1,359 downwards.
TGCGGAAGCTACATCCCACTCGTACACTGAGGGTCCAAACCGACATCCTGCCTGACGTGTGGGTTGAGGCCGACGACACTCGGCTGCCACGCGTGTTTCTCAACATTCTTTCCAACGCCATTGAGGCGGTAACTACAACGGGTGTTGATTTGTGGGTCAATGCCCAAGGGAATGTTGGCAAAGCAGACGCTAATGGAAAAAATATTGAAGTACGCGTGGGCAACGCAGGCAGCTACATTCCCCCCGATGCCTGCGAAAAGCTGTTCGACCTCTTTTACACCAGTGGTAAAAAGGGCGGCACGGGACTGGGGTTGGCGATCGTCAGGAAGATTATCGAGGGCCATGGCGGTCATGTGAAGTGCCAGAGCGAGCGCACGGCAGATGCCCCACAGGGCAAAGTTGAGTTTGTTTTCACGCTGAGGGCAACGGTTCAGCCAGAACTCGCAACGGTTGAGCCTCAAGTTCAACAGTCCTCGCTGACTGCCGATGCTGAAAGCAATACAACTTCTTCACAAGAGCAAGCGCAGCTTCCAAAGGTCATTTTTCTCGATGACTCGCCCCTTGCGCGCTGGGCTTGGGAAACAAAGCTCAAAGGAAAGGTCGACCTGTTGGTCTTGGACGGCCCCAAGGCGTTTTGGACAAAAGTCGGCGACAGCTCAGTTAGTCTCAGTGAAATTCACACCATCATCACAGACCACTATTTTGCGCCCGATGAAAAGATGACTGGCTTGGAATTTGCGTCCGAGCTTCGAGTGAGGGAATTCAAAGGCCGCATTCTCCTTGCCTCCAACGGTGAATTCACTGCGAACGAGCTTGCCGGCATTGTGGATAAAATTGTGGATAAGCAGCCGGCTGAGTGGGAAACACTGAACGCTTGAGGGAGTTAGCCAACAGCAACGTCAGTCACAGGGATGGTTAGGGCCTCAACATAAAAACGAGTTTCTCACTGGTCGGTATTCAGAATTTCAGACACCCTCTCGTATGGAAGATTGAGCAACGCAGCTATGGCTTCAGGGGTTTGACCGGTGGCTGCCAGTGCGCAGACAGCCTTTGAAAGTGTTTGAATGACCTTGGCTTCAGCGTCTACAACCTTGGCTTCGGCTTCTTCGACCTTGGCTTCGGCTTCTTCGACCTTGGCTTCAGCTTCTTCGACCTTGGCTTCGACTTCCGCAAGCTTGGCTTTGCCTTCAGCAATCAACTTGGCCTGAGCGTGATCCCGCTCCTGACGTAGAAGCTCCTCGTGTCGCTTGGCGAACTCGCCCTGCCAGATCATCCGAGCGAGATCTTGCATTTCGTCCTCTTTAGAAACCATTTCGAGCACCTCACACGCACGTTTGATGATCGAGTCTTCCTCGCACA